>NZ_JACJDO010000020.1:0-66947 GCF_014163535.1 Pseudoalteromonas sp. SR45-4 | reverse complement strand
ATTAAATTAAATTAAAAGGCTGCACATTGCAGCCTTTTTAAATTCTTTAATTCAGAGTTTAATTACTCAGCGTTTTGCTGTGCTTCTTCTTCAGTTATTTGCTTAAAGGCTTGCACAAATGCAGCGCTAGGTTGTCCGCCGGTAAGGGCGTATTGCTCATTTATGATAAAAGTAGGCACTGTGGTAATACCCATTTGCTGTATGTCACTTTGCTGGCTGCGTACTTCTTGAAAAAACTCACCACCGGCTAAAATTTCTTGAGCACGGTCTGTATCAAGGCCAACACTTGCAACAATATCAAGCAAAGCGGGTTGCTCGTTTAAATTCACTAAGTCAGAAAAGTGGGCTTTAAATAAAGCCAGTTTTAGCTCGGTCTGCTTATTTGAAGTGGCAGCCCATGCTAATAAACGATGGCAATCGAAGCTATTTATTATCATTCGCTTATCGTCAAAGTTAAACGTGAAGTCGGCGTCTTTTCCGGCGTCTATTAAACGTTGGCGGTTATCTTTGCTTTGCTCTGGTGTTAAGCCGTACTTTTGCGTTAAATGTTCATTTAGATCTTGGCCTTCAGGCGGCATATTTGGGTTAAGCTCAAACGGTTTCCAGCTAATTTCTGCGTTTATTTCACCGTGTAATTCACTGAGTGCTTTTTCAAGGTTTTTATAACCAATAATGCACCATGGGCACATTACATCCGATACAATATCAATTTTAAGCGTTTTCATTATTTTCCCTTAGGGCAAAGCGGTAAAGCGAATATAATGAGTATATTGGGATTAATTGCAGTTTATCAATCATGATTACTCTACAGTGTATTAAAAGCTACAAATAATGTATTTGCAGCCTGGTTACTTTTTAGCATAAGGCAGGCGCATTAGTTTGTTAGTGCTGTGGTAGCTATCGAGCCCGCTTATGGCTACCGTATCTATGGCCTGTAAGTCTAAAAAGCCATCGCTTTGCAGTGCCGCTTCATCTAAATATACGTCCATTATTTCGCCAATCACAAGCTCAGTACCATTGACTGCTAAATGCTGATGTTCAATGTATTTTACCGCATATTTTAAGCGGCTTTGTTGTACAAAAGGGGCAGTAAATTCATTTAAATACTCAGCTGTTAAACCAGTGGCAGCAAACTCTGATTCGTTTTTATCATAACGCGCCGAGGTTTGATGTGCTTGCTGATAAATAGCACTATTAACATGATTAATAGTATAAACACCGGTTGCTAAAATATTTTCGAAAGTGTGACGGGGAACGCTATGGGGGCGTATTATCATACCAATTAATGGCGGGTGCGCGCCTAAATGAATAACAGAGCTAACAATCGATAAGTTAGTATTGCCTTGGCTGTCTTGAGTGCCAATTAAGTTAGCGCTTTTAAAGCCTGACAACGAGTTTATAAAGTGGGTACGCGTGTGTTTTTCAAGTGCTGCAATGCGCGCTTTAGTAAAATGCATTAAAAAATCCTTACCATGAAATACCTACCATGAAATAGCAGTGCCTTGCCAATCTAGGTAGGCGGGTTCACCGTTAAGTTCTAAATTAGGGTTGTTGTTAGTCAGTTCAAATAATTGCTGCGCTACAAACGCAGGAGTAAAAAGCGTGTTTGGCGGTACATTTTTTTGAAAAGGCTTAGACAGCTCAGTGTCGGTAGTACCGGGATGAAATAAAATGAGCTTAGTGTTTTTAGCGCGCCTTGCCAGCTCTACGGCAGCAGTTTTAAATAACATATTAAGCGCCGCTTTTGATGCGCGATAGGTATACCAGCCGCCAAGTTTATTGTCGTTTATGCTGCCAACCCGGGCGCTTAATGCGGTAATAGTGCAGTGGGTTTTAGGTGTTAATAATGGTAATACACTTTGCAGGCATAGCAGGGGTGTAAGCGCATTAACTTGCAATAGTTGATTAAAATAATCGCTGTTAATGTCCTCTAGTTTTTTTTCTGGCATGTGTTGCTGATTATGTAAAAGGCCATTAAAAATAATTACCTGATGTAAATCAGCCTGCTGGTTTTGTAGTGTAGTGGTAACATTGTTTAAGCTTTGTTTTGAATAATCGCTTTGCAGTTGCGTTATATTATTTAGGTTATTGTACTGTGCATTGCGCGAGCCCGCGCTTACGCAAACAATATGGTACTGGGTTACTTGGTTATTTAAATGCGCTATATAAGCTTGTGCAATTGCGCTACTTGCGCCAAATAAAACAATAGTTTTCATTTATCACCTGCACTTTTGGTTTTACATTGATTATTTTTACACTGTGAGTTTGGCATTAAAAAACGACTTATAGGCTGGCGATACTTAGCAAAAAAAGTGTATGTGCAATCAGCAAAAAATCGAATTATGGGCAAGCGAATAATCTTCAACCAAGGATATTTACCTACTGTTTTCCATGCTTGGTAGGTTACATCAAGGCCATAGATCATTATTCCAGATGGCATTCTTGCGTGTAATAACGCCATAGCTATACTTTTATCTACATTAGGAAAACGCGTATTAAAGTCAGTGGCATTAAGGTCCTCTAATATTATTTTATTATTAATGTCAGCACGCTTTAAATGTTGCATTTCGGCGTTACACAATGGGCAGTTAGCATCGTAAAAAATGATCATGTTATTGCTTTGTAATTATTTTACATATGCTTTTTTACGACACTCCATTGCAAATGGATCTATTAAATAACCGCGCATAGTGATATTAATAGTGCTCCATGAAACAAAGGAGACTGAGAAATGAGTGAACAATATGCCGCCTTGCGAGGCAATGTAAATTTACTAGGCCAATTATTAGGGCAAACAATTAAAGATGCCCAAGGTCAAGCAATTTTAGATAAAGTAGAAGAAATAAGGGCTTTATCAAAGTCATCTCGCAGTGGCAACGAAAACGACCGTAAAACACTAATAAAAGTATTACATGCGCTCAGCGATGAAGAGCTGTTACCGGTTGCCCGTTCATTTAATCATTTTTTAAACCTTGCCAATGTTGCAGAGCAGTTTCATACCGTTTCGCGTTTTAATGATGTTGGCTTTTGCCAGCTAAATCCTCTCACTCAAACATTAAAAACGTTAGCAACTAAAGCAAATAATGGCCAACTTAATCACAATCATTTGGCCGACACACTCTCAAAACTCCACATAAACTTGGTGCTAACCGCGCACCCTACAGAAGTAACACGCCGCACAATTATTAATAAGCACGTTGAGTTAAGTGATTGCTTAGCTTCATTGGAGCGAACTGATAACTTAGCACAAGAGCGCGAGGCTATTTTAAACCGTATTGCGCAGTTAATTAGCCAAGCATGGCACACCGACGATATTCGTCGCTCGCGACCCACCCCTGTTGATGAAGCAAAGTGGGGCTACGCGGTGATTGAAAATAGCTTGTGGCATGCAGTGCCGCGTTTTTTACGTGAGTTTAGCCAGCATGTAAAAGAGCATTTAAGCTTAGAGTTACCAATAAACTACAGCCCAATAGAGTTTACCTCGTGGATGGGCGGAGATCGTGACGGCAACCCTTATGTAACCGCACAAGTAACCAAAGAGGTGCTTGATCATGGTCGTTGGATGGCACTGGACTTATATGGCCGCGATCTAGAAACGCTAAGTACAGAGCTGTCGATGTCTGATGCCAGTGATGAGCTAATAGCCCTTGCGGGGCAAGAATTTGAACCTTATCGCTGCGTGATTAAAACACTTAAAAACCAAGTGTTAGAAACCGTAATGCATTTAGGAGCAAAAATAAAAAACCAGCGTAGCGAAGCCCAAGACTTAATTACCGATATAAACCAAATAAAACATCCAATTGAGGTGTGCTATCGCTCGCTATTAAAATGCAATATGAAAGTAGTTGCTGATGGCCTATTACTGGATGTATTACATCGTATTAATAGTTTTGGTTTGCGGTTAGCTAAATTAGATGTACGCCAAGATTCATCGCGCCATGGTGATGTGTTTTCAGAGCTTACGCGTTACTTAGGTTTAGGCGATTACAACCAATGGCAAGAGCAAGACAAACAAGCCTTTTTACTTACTGAGCTTAACTCGCGCAGGCCGCTAATACCTAAGCGTTGGCAGCCAAGCCCAGAGGTGCAAGAAGTACTCGACACCTTTGACGTGATTGCACAGCAAGACGAGCAAACATTTGGCTTATATATTATTTCGATGGCGCGCACAGCCTCCGATATTTTAGCGGTACAATTGCTGTTAAAAGAAAGTGGTTGTAGCTTTAAATTACCGGTTGCGCCGTTATTTGAAACCTTAGATGATTTAAATGATGGCCACAATGTTATTACTACTTTGTTGGATAATGACTGGTACAGAGGCCAAATTAACAATACCCAAAACGTTATGATAGGTTACTCAGACTCAGCAAAAGACGCCGGTATGATGGCAGCTGGTTGGGCGCAGTACGAAGCAATGGATAAGCTAGTGCAATTGGCCGACAAACGCGGCATAGAGCTGGTGTTATTTCATGGCCGTGGCGGTACGGTAGGGCGAGGCGGCGCACCGGCTGCACAAGCCCTACATTCACAACCACCGGGGTCATTAAAAGGTGGTTTGCGAGTAACTGAGCAAGGCGAGATGATCCGCTTTAAATTTGGTTTACCCGATGTTGCGCTACAAAGCTTAAATATTTACGCCGGCGCTGTACTGCAAAGTAATTTATTACCACCGCCAGAGCCTAAACCACAATGGCGCGAAGTAATGGCTTTGATCAGCGAAGAGTCGTGCGAGCATTATCGTAACGTGGTACGCCACGATGAAAACTTTGTACCTTATTTTAGAATGGCAACCCCAGAGCTTGAGCTTTCTAAACTGCCGCTTGGCTCGCGCCCTGCAAAACGCAACCCTACAGGTGGGGTCGAAAGTTTGCGGGCAATACCATGGATTTTTGCATGGAGCCAAAATCGTTTAATGTTACCTGCGTGGTTAGGCGCATTAACAGGATTACAAGCGGCCTTGGCAAAATACGGCGTTGAAACCCTGCAAGAAATGAGCTTACAATGGCCATTTTTTAGATCGCGCCTAGAAATGCTCGAAATGGTATTTAGTAAGGCCGACAGCTGGTTAAGTGAGCATTACGATAACGCGCTGGTGGAAGATATGTACAAACCACTTGGTGTTACCTTGCGCAAAGAGCTCGCAGAAGCGATTAGTTTAGTACAGTCGCTTAGCCCGCAAAAAAGCTTATTGGCCGATCAGCCATGGATCAAAGAGTCAATTGCGCTGCGTAACCCTTATACCGATCCGCTTAATGTGTTGCAGGTAGAGTTACTTCGCCGTGCGCGCTCAAGCGACAACGGCAGTGAAGGCGATATAGATAACGCGTTAATGATCACCATGACCGGCATAGCAGCAGGTATGCGCAATACTGGTTAATGGCTAAATAAAAATAAGGGGATTGCGCAGCGCCGTAACCCCTTATTTTATGCATATGCGCTGGCATTTTATGCGCTAACCTTTTAAACTACTTAGCCATTGAATAACAAAAATTATATTATGGCTTCTGCAACCTTTTTAGTACAAGCAAACACCGCACTAAGTAATACCCACATCTCTTTAAGCGTAGCGCAAACACAGGCTTTACGTAGCCAATTAAAAACCCAGCGCGGTATTTTAAACGCAAATAATATTAACCAACTATGCGCGCAACTTAATGTAACAAACGACGCCTTATTACAAGGTTTAGTGCCTTTAGCGTCTGAGTTTGCGGTAGCACCCGTATCGAACTTTCATGTAGGTGCAATCGTTAAAGCACTTGATGAAAGCGGCGAGGTTAATTTTTACTTTGGTGCTAATGCCGAGTTTAACCGCCAAGCACTTAGTTTAGTGGTGCACGCAGAGCAGTCTGCAATTAATAATGCTTGGTTAAATGGCGCGAAAAAAATACTAAAAATAGCGATTAGTGACGCACCTTGTGGTTATTGCCGCCAATTTATGAACGAATTAGCTGATGCGCGTGAATTTGATATTTTACTGCCCGAGCAGCAATTTAAACTTGCAGACTTGTTACCGCATTCGTTTGGCCCCACCGATTTAGGCAATCAGTACAGCTTATTTAATCCAGCCCCGCAGGCTCGCTCATTTAACAATACAGAAGTAGAGCAACAGCTGGCAGCCTATGCGTTAGCAGCTTATGTACCGTATAGCCAAAACTACAGCGCAGTAAAAATCACTACGTTTAACAACGGTGACTTTTATGGCAGTTACGCAGAAAACGCTGCATACAGCCCTAGCTTATCGCCATTGCAAAGTGCATTAAGTCAGTTGTTTTTAGCCGGTTTGAGTTTTGATCAACATACCGTAAAGGGAATAACACTGTTAGAAACCGCTGGTCATGAAAACCAAGCGGGAGTGGCTCAAGCAGTGCTAGCAAGCTTTGTAAACTTGCCACCACTTGAGCTAATTAGTGCGCCATTAAGTGAGTAACTTGGCAAACTGACACACTAAAAAGTACTGTTACTTAGCGAGCAGTACTTTAGCGGCTTCTAATACTACCGCAACTGATTTTCTTTCAATTTCGCCGTGGTCAACATTAGGAATTTCTTGGCGAGTACGATTAACTAATACACCGGCTACGCACGCTGCTTGTAAACCAAGTGCCGCACACATAGTAAATAAGGTTGCCGATTCCATTTCGTAGTTCATCACACCCAATTTTTGCCACTCTTCACAGCTGCCTTGTAACGACTTTGGTACATAACCAGAGTGCGTATCGTAACGCTCTTGCCCTGGGTAAAATGTGTCGCTTGATGCAGTAATACCAATATGAAAATCGATATTAAGGTTTTCACAGGCTTTAACCATAGCTTGGGTAGCAAAAAAGTCAGATACCGCAGGGTAGCTAAGCGGCGCAAAATGCTGGCTTGCACCATCTAAACGCACAGAGGCTTGGCTAATTAAAATATCGCCTTCGTTAATGTGTGGTTGAATTGCACCAGTAGTACCAATACGCAAAAAGCTGTGCACGCCAAGTTGGGCTAATTCTTCAACGGCAATCGACGTCGATGGACCGCCAATACCGGTAGAGCATATAACCACAGAATGGCCATTAAGCTCACCTAAATAAACATGAAATTCACGCGTTTTAGCCAGGCAAGTTGGGTTATCTAAAAATTGCGAAATACGTGCAGCACGATCCGGGTCGCCCGGAACAATAGCCAGTTTTGCACCTTTAAGATCGTCAATACATAACCCTAAGTGAAATACCTTTTCCATAACTAAGCCTTTATAAAATTACTATCAATTTAGCATCATTACTATAATTGTTTGTTTAGTACAGGACGTATGTCCGTGTTGATTTGTTTTGATTTATTCACCCACATTGAATATTCAAGCATATATTAAAATTACCCGTAAAATGAGGCGGTTGACTTGTATAGGCAGACATTATATTGATCGTCTAAAGTAATGAGTAAATTATCATAAACAACAGGCACATTTACACTAAGTTGTTTTTATTCATATGGTTAGTTGTTATTTTTTGGATGGTATATACATTAGTGAAGCAAAGCTAATTTAACGTTAGTTTGCTTTTAGCAAGCAGTACTAATGTTATTGTTAGTATTTAAATATTAGCAATTTTGCATAACTAATCAGTACCACGCAAAACATATAGATTTATAAGGGTTTACCATGAGCACCGAATTTCAGGAATTTAAAAGCAAAATTGAGCATTGTTTGTGCGCACCAGGTGATGGTGTATATACAGTTAACACTGCAAAAGAGCGCAAAGCTGCATTAAGAAATAAGCTTTATG
Organism: Pseudoalteromonas sp. SR45-4; assembly: GCF_014163535.1. Lineage (NCBI taxonomy): Bacteria > Pseudomonadati > Pseudomonadota > Gammaproteobacteria > Alteromonadales > Pseudoalteromonadaceae > Pseudoalteromonas > Pseudoalteromonas sp. SR45-4. Next base: position 59,190 of record NZ_JACJDO010000020.1, on the reverse strand, counting down.
GGCAAACCGAAAACATTGGCCCATTATGGCGTGAGTCGCTTAACGAGTTACCCAATTCGCCGCATAAAGCGGTTATGCTAGGTATTAGCTCAGATTGTGGCGGCGGTATTTTACGTGGCGCAAACTGGGGGCCGTTATTTTTACGCTCAGCGTTACTCGATCAGCAACCTCAGTGCCGCTCATTCGATTTAGGCGACGTACGCGTTATTCCTCATTTATTACATGATAAATACCTAAACAAAGCCACTATAACCAATTGCCAAAAAGCATTATACGGCAACGAAAATAACGACTATTACGTTAGCCCACTGTCGATCACTGAAGATGTATGCGACAGCTTTTATGCAACGTTTGAAAATAAAGGCATTTTTGGTATTGGCGGCGATCATTCAATTAGTTACCCATTAACAAAAGCGTATTTAAAAGCTAAGCGCGCACAAGGCAAGCGTACCGCAATTATTCATTTTGATGCCCATACCGACCTATTGGTTGAGCGCTTAGGCATTGATTTATGTTTTGGCTCTTGGTGTACGCATATTTTAGAGTTTTTACCTGCGCCACATCATTTAATTCAATTTGGTATTCGTTCAAGCGGTAAACCAAAAGAGCATTGGGAAAGCACCTTTGGTGTTAAACAACATTGGGCGCATGAAATTATAGAGCGCGGTGCAGCAGCCGTTGCCGCAGATGCCATTGCCCAGCTTAAAGCCGACAACGTTGACGAAGTGTATGTTAGCTTTGATATTGACGCCCTTGATGAAAAATTTGCCTCTGCAACAGGCACACCAGAGGCAAACGGCTTAACGCCACAGCACGCACTGGATATTTTATCAGCCATAGCCGATGAATTTCCGATCACCGGTGCCGATATGATGGAAATTGCGCCTTTTACCGACAGCTCGCTAGTAGGGCAGTCAAGTTCAGAAACCACCTTACGAGAAGGCGCTAAAATTTCGGCGTTTTTGATTAGTGCGATGAACAAGTAATCTTAAAGCAGGTCGAAAGGCCTGCTTATTGTATTGATAATAAAAGCCTTTTAATAAATATTAAATTTAAATTGCCCCGTTTAAAAAAGCGACTATAATCCAGCTGCTTTTGCTATAAAAGCGTATTTTATTGGAGCTATAAATGGGTGATTTAGTCGGGATTGGCTTATTAATCTTGATCAGTGCGTTGTTTGCAATGTCGGAAATTGCGATTGCAGCATCGCGTAAAATAAAATTAAGAGTAATGGCTGATGAGGGCAATGTTCAAGCAGCTGCAGTATTAAAGCTACAAGAACAACCTGGGGCATTTTTTGCCATGATCCAAATAACCCTTAATGCTATTGCTATATTAGGCGGCATTGTGGGTGAGCAAGCACTTTCGCCTTATGTGCAAAATGTTTTGCAGTTTTTTTATCAAGGCCCATTACTGGCACAAATTAGTTTTTTACTGTCGTTTTTAACCATTACTTCACTGTTTATTTTATTTGCAGATTTACTACCTAAACGTTTGGCGATGATTTTGCCAGAGGCCGTTGCTGTGCGCGTGGTAACAATAATGCGCTGGGTTACCTATGCCTTAACGCCCTTGGTATTATTTTTTAATGGTTTAACAAATATTATTTTGCGTATTTTTAAAGTACCAAGCGAGCGCGAAGATATTGTAACCACAGAAGACATTGTTGCCATGATGGATGCAGGTGCAGAATACGGTAGCCTACAGCAACAAGAATACGATTTAATCGGTAACGTATTTGACCTAGAAGCGCGCTTTATATCGAGTGTGATGTCGCCGCGAGACCAAATAGTTTATTTTGATATTAATGAGTCGAGCCATGATATTGCTAACAAAATAATAGAGCATCCACATAATCACTTTTTAGTGTGTAACGATAATTTAGATAAATTAATCGGCTCTGTAGAATCAAAAGATATTTTACGCCAAGTACTTAAAGGCGATGCAGCGAATATTAATAGCGAAATGCTCGAAAAAGATATTTTTTATCTGCCCGAAACCCTCAGTTTATCAGAGGCATTAAATGCGTTTAAAACAGCCGTACAGCCTTTTGCTGTGGTAGTTAACGAATACGCATTAGTGGTAGGCATAGTAACGGTAAAAGATTTAATGAAAGGCTTTATGGGCGACTTAATTACTCACAGCGATGATGAGTTAATTGTTGAGCGCGACCAAAACTCCTGGTTAGTTGATGGTTTAACCCCCATAGTTGAGTTGGCTAAAGTACTTGATATTGATGAGTTTCCTCATCAAAGTCATTACGAAACCGTGGCCGGATATTTAATTTATACCATGAAACGCATTCCAAAACGTGCAGAATACATTCAATACGCCGGCTTTAAATTTGAAGTGGTCGATGTTGAAGGCATTCGGGTTGAGCAGTTACTGGTATCAAAAATAGTACCCACGCCCGAGCCACCGCAAAGCTAAGTACAAACTAAGTTAGCTCGCTATTAGCAAGTAAAAAGTAGCAAGTAAACAGTCAAAATCACAAAGTAAAAACACCTTATTTTATTATTTTAAGGTGTTTTTACTTGGGTTGGTTTGAGCGCAGAGAAGCCCAACGAAAAAAGGCAGCCTCAATTAACATTAGCGTTTTGTATTATCGATTACCTAAAAAGTACCGAATGTAGGTCGGATAAGCGAAGCGCCATCCGACACAGTAAAATACCTTTCCAATTATTATCAGCATTTTATATTGTCAAATTGCTAGAAAATGCCATGAACGGGCCTTCAAGGCGTGAATCTGAAACTTTGTTGGGTGGCGCCTTCGGCTTAACCAACCTACCTTTTGACGTTGATTGAGGTAGGTTGGTTTGAGCGCAGCGAAGCCCAACGAAAAAAGCAGCCTCAATTAACATTAGCGTTTTGTATTATCGATTACCTAAGGAAGCACCGAATGTAGGTCGGATAAGCGAAGCGCCATCCGACACAGTAAAATATCTTGCCAATTATTATTATCATTATGTTATCGAATGGCTTGAAAGAGAATCGAAGGGGTCAAATCTTGACTTCAGAATCGAAGGGGTCAAATCTTGACTTCATACATCACAATTCTTGACTGACCGTTTATCGTTCTATGCAGCTCAACTAAATGTCTATACCAATCACCATTCAAAGCATAACCACGCTGAATTCAGCCCTATTTGGGCTTTACCCAATGCCCTCGGGGAGTTTTGACTGTAAGCAAATAGTCGCTTTAGTCAACCAAATTTACATATGTTTACAGCATTAAATCTAGTTAAAAATAATTCTTAATTAGCATTGGAAAGTGCATGCAAATAATTTAGAATGAACGTTCATTCTAAAGTTTAAATTCAAGTTAAAAGGTAATTTAATATGCAGCGTTCCCGCATCGCGCTATTGGTATTTTCGGCCCTCGTTGGTTCTGTCGTTTTAACTGGTTGTGATCAGGCTGCTGAGCAACCTAAAGCTACTGCTTCTCAAGGCACTCCAGTAGGTGTAGTTACGATAAAAAGCCAAACACTTACACTTAAACAAGAATTACCAGGGCGTGTAAGTGCATATCAAATAGCAGAAATTCGTCCTCAAGTTAGCGGTATTGTGCAATCTCGTTTGTTTACAGAAGGTACGCAAGTAGAAAAAGGCCAAGCGCTATATCAAATAAATCCAGCCATTTTTGAAGCTGAGCTTGCAGCAAGTGAAGCAGCTGTAGCCCGTGCTGAGGCGAGTATTTCCAGCAGTAAATCAAAAGCTGCGCGTTATAAAGAGTTATTGGCAATTAAAGCTGTAAGTCAGCAAGACTTTGACGAAGCAGATGCAACTGCTAAACAGGCAAAGGCTGAGTTACTTACTGCGAAAGCGCAATTACAGGCTGCACAAATTAATTTAGATTACAGCCATGTGGCATCGCCTATTAATGGTCAAATTAGTAAATCGAGTGTGACTGTTGGTGCTTTGGTAAGTGCTAATCAAGCAATGGCATTGGCAACAGTCACGCAGCTTGATCCAATTTATGTTGATTTAACACAATCGAGTAATGAGTTAACCAAGCTTAAAAAAGCGTTGTCGTCGGGCTCGTTAAGTGTTGATGCAGATATTCAAACCGAGGTTGAGCTTTATATGGAAGACGGTTCGGTTTATCCGCATAAGGGCACCTTACAGTTTTCAGAAGTAACGGTTAATCCAAGTACGGGTTCGGTAACATTGCGAGCTAAATTTTCTAACCCTGAGAAACTACTTTTACCGGGTATGTATGCCCGTGCATCTATTGTTGAAGGGGTTCAAGAAAATGCTGTTTTGGTTCCGCAGCGTGGTGTAACGCGTAATACCAAAGGCCAGCCAACGGCTATGGTGGTAAGTGAAAATAATACAGTAGAGAGCCGAGTACTAGAAGTTGATAGAACAATAGGTTCGAACTGGTTAGTGACTAAAGGTTTATCTGCTGGTGATAAGTTAATTGTTGAAGGCTTACAAAAAATTCGTCCTGGCGCGCCAGTGATTGTCACTGAAGCAACACCTTTAGCCACTCAAGCGCAATAACGGAGAGTTTAAATGTCACGATATTTTATCGATAAACCGATATTTGCTTGGGTACTCGCTATTATTGTTATGTTAGCGGGTATTTTAGCAGTTAAAAGTTTACCTATTGCACAGTATCCTTCTATTGCACCGCCTGCGATTAGTATTACTGCAAATTACCCAGGTGCATCAGCGCAAACCTTAGAAGACTCTGTAACTCAAGTTATTGAGCAAAAAATGAAAGGGCTAGACGGCTTGTTATATATGTCGTCAACGTCAGAGTCGAGTGGCTCAGCAACGCTTACATTAACGTTTAATGCTGATACAGACCCTGATATTGCTCAGGTTCAAGTACAAAACAAATTAGCAACCGCAACGCCGTTGTTACCAGAGGAAGTACAACGCCAAGGTGTTGTAGTAGCCAAAGCGGCGCGTAACTTTTTATTAGTATTAGGTTTTGTGTCTAAAGATGGCAGCATGACTAATATTGATATTGGTGATTATGTAGCCTCAAACGTGCAAGATATTGTTTCTCGTGTTGATGGTGTAGGTGAAGCGCAGTTATTTGGCTCGCAGTACGCTATGCGTATTTGGTTAGATCCAGCAAAATTACAAAACTTTAAGTTAACGCCAAACGATATTGGCGCGGCAATTACTGCACAAAATGCGCAGGTTTCTGCCGGCCAACTCGGTGGTATGCCTGCGATTGCAGGGCAGCAGTTAAATGCGACAATAACGGCACAAAGCCGTTTGCAAACACCTGATCAGTTTGAAAACATTTTAGTTAAAACCAATAGTGATGGCTCAGTAGTACGACTAAAAGATGTAGCGAGAGTAGAGCTAGGCGGTGAAAACTATGGTGTAGTCGCACGTTTTAATGGAAAACCCGCATCGGGCTTAGGGATAAAACTGGCCAGTGGTGCGAATGCGCTAGATACGGCAAATGGTGTTAAAAAAGCCCTTGAAGAGCTTAAACCGTTTTTCCCTCAGGGCTTAGAAAGTGTTATTCCTTACGACACCACACCATTTGTATCTTTGTCGATAGAAAAAGTAGTACACACGTTAATTGAAGCTGTGATACTTGTGTTTGTTGTAATGTATTTGTTTTTACAAAACTTTCGTGCGACGTTAATTCCGACTATTGCAGTACCTGTTGTATTACTGGGTACGTTTGCAATTTTGTATACCTTTGGTTATTCAATCAATACGTTAACTATGTTTGCTATGGTACTTGCCATTGGCCTGTTGGTTGATGATGCGATTGTTGTAGTAGAAAACGTAGAGCGTTTAATGACTGAAGAAAAACTCTCGGCATTAGATGCAACACGTAAATCAATGGACGAAATTAAAGGCGCATTGGTAGGTATTGCTATGGTGCTGTCGGCAGTATTTATTCCGATGGCGTTTTTTAGTGGCTCTACCGGTGTTATTTACCGTCAGTTCTCTATTACTATTGTGTCGGCAATGGGCTTGTCGGTATTAGTGGCGCTTATTTTAACGCCTGCATTATGTGCAACCTTACTTAAGCCAAGCCATGTACACGATAAAACATCATTTATTGGACGTTTTTTCTCTGGCTTTAACCGTGGTTTTGATAAAACAAACCGCGGTGCACAAGGTATTGTTGGGCGTATGATCAGCCAATCAAAGCGCTACTTACTTATTTATGGTGTGCTTGTGGGTGGTATGGTATATGTGTTTTCAAGCTTACCAACTGCTTTTTTACCAGACGAAGACCAAGGTATATTATTTAACCAAGTAATGTTGCCTGCAGGCTCTACCATTGAGCAAACGTTAGGTGTAGTGGAAAAAGTAGAAAACCATTATTTGAATGATCAAGCCGAAGCGGTAAGTTCTATCTTTACGGTAACAGGCTTTAGTTTTGCCGGTTCTGGGCAAAACTCAGCAATTGGTTTTGTGAGCTTAAAGCATTGGGATGAGCGCCAGCGTGACGACTTATCGGTAAATGCAGTAGCAGGTAAAGGGATGGGGTATTTTTCAACCATAAAAGAAGCGTTTGTATTTGCTTTCCCACCACCGGCAATTGTAGAGCTTGGTACAGCTAATGGCTTTAATATGTTTTTACAAGACCGCGTAGGCTTAGGCCATGACGAGCTATTAAATGCACGTAATATGCTATTGGGTATGGCAAGTAAAAGCCCTGTTTTAGCGGGTGTGCGTCCAAATGGCCAAGAAGACATGCCAGAGCTGCAACTTGATATTGACCTTGCAAAAGCGGAAGCATTGGGCGTTACTCAAACCGATATAAATAGTACTTTGTCTACCTCATGGGGTAGCCGCTATGTCAATGACTTTATTGACCGCGGCCGCGTGAAAAAGGTATACATGCAAGGCGAAGCTGATTCGCGCATGGTGCCAGAGGACTTAAATAAGTGGTACGTGCGTAATAATAATGGCGATATGGTGCCGTTTGCAGCATTTGCTAGTTCGCACTGGTCTTACGGCTCACCACGCTTAGAGCGCTACAATGGTTTTTCTGCGATGGAAATTCAAGGTAGTGCAGCACCTGGCTATAGTACAGGGCAGGCTATGGATGAAATGGAGCGTTTAGTTAAGCAATTGCCAAACGGTATTGCTTCTGAGTGGTCGGGTATATCTTATCAAGAACGCTCAAGTGGTGGGCAAGCGCCTTTACTGTATGGCTTGTCGCTGTTGTTTGTATTTTTATGTTTAGCTGCGTTATACGAAAGTTGGTCAGTACCATTTGCTGTAATGATTATTGTGCCACTGGGTATATTTGGTGCGATTATGGCGGCATTAATTGGTAACTTATCAAACGATATTTACTTACAAGTAGGCTTGTTAACCACCATAGGTTTGGCTTCTAAAAACGCTATATTAATAGTTGAATTTGCTATTCATAAAATGGAAGAAGGCCTGAGCTTAGTGGATGCTGCAATAGCTGCTGTTAAACTGCGTTTACGCCCAGTATTAATGACCTCGCTGGCCTTTATTTGTGGTGTTGTACCTTTGGCTATTGCGTCGAGCGCAGGGTCGGGTGCACAAAATGCGCTGGGTATCTCTATTATTGGTGGTACATTAGCTGCCTCTACCTTAGTGGTGTTATTTGTGCCTTTGTTTTTTGTTTTAGTACGTAAAACATTCTCAAGTAAATCGGCAGTAGCAACGAAGGAGAGCGAATAATGAACTTAAAAACATTAGGTTTAAACGCACTTACTTTAGCTGTATTAACGGGGTGCCAACTTGCCCCAGAGCAACAAGAAATAGCTTTACCTGTGCCTGATGCGTATGCATCGGGTGCAGAGCAAGCGCAAGCTATGCAGCTAAATTGGCAACAGTTTTTTAACGATGAAAAACTGCAAGCGTTAATTGCACAGAGCCTTGAGCATAATAAAGACTTACAAATTGCTGCATTAAATGTGCAGCGCGTGCGTGGCTTATATCAAATAGAAGACTCGGCATTATTTCCATCGCTTGATATAAATGGCTCTGGATCGCGTCAGCGCTTGCCGGGTGATTTATCGAGTACTGGTGAGCCGCGTATTAATTCGCAGTACAGTGCTACCGTAGGTATTACCTCGTATGAGCTTGATATATGGGGCAAGGTGCGCAATCAGTCAGCGCAAGCACTGCAAACCTTATACTCTACGCAGCTGAGCCAATACAGTATGCAAGTGTCGCTTATTGCTGAGCTTGCTAATGCCTGGCTTAACTATGCAACCGACCAGCAGCTATTAGCACTGGCCGAGGAAACCCTAACGTCGCAACAGTCGTCGCTATCACTTACTCAACAAAGTTTTGATTTAGGTGCTGCATCAGCAATTACCCTAGAGCAACTTAAAAGTACGGTTGCTACAGCTAAAGTTGATATAGCAAAGTATAAGCGTTTATTAAAACGCGATAAAAATGCGCTTGATTTACTAGTAGGTAATAGCGTTGCCAGTGATTTACTGCCAAATGCGTCACTTAATCATTTACTCGACTTACCAGAAGTACCAGTTGGTTTACCGTCTGATTTACTCACGCAACGCCCTGATATTAAAGCGGTTGAGCATCAGTTGTTAGCGGCTAATGCAAATATTGGTATTGCGCGTGCTGCGTTTTACCCAAGTATTAGTTTAACCGCTAATGCGGGTACTGCATCAAGCGACTTAAGTGGTTTATTTGATGGTGGCTCGGGTACGTGGAGTTTTGTACCTACTATTAATTTGCCTATTTTTAATATGGGCCGTAACCAAGCTAATTTAGATGTTGCTAAAGCGGCGCAACAAATAGCGCTTACCACCTATCAGCAAAAAATTCAGCAAGCGTTTCGTGAAGTTGCTGACGTACTTGCAGATAGAGAAGGTTATAACGCCCAGCTAAGCGCACTTGAGCAGTTAGTGCAAAGCCGTCAAGCAACCTTTGATATTTCGCAAGCGCGTTACGACAAAGGTGCCGACAGTTACTTGCAAGTTCTTGATTCGCAAAGAACTTGGTACAGTGCCCAACAGCAGTTAATTACGGGTAAGCAGGCATTACTTGCCAGTAAAATTAACTTATACAAAGCAGTTGGCGGCGGCTGGCAAATTACCTCACCAGCGGTGCAAGATTAAGTAGTCTATATGGTCTATAGCTTTTGCTATAGGCCATCACTAGAATGTTAAATTTATAATACTTCTAATTTAACAGCGCTTTATTTGCTGTAACTAAATATTTAGATGCAATTGGTTTTTATGATAGACAGGTTAAATAGTGGAGTTGTAAGTGACCCATAAAAGTAAAAGACATGCAGATCCTGCATTAGTCGAAGCACGGCGCACACAAGTACTAGATGCTGCAGCAGACTGCTTTCGTCGCAAAGGCTATCATGGGGCAGGCATGGCTGAAATTGCAAGAACTGCGGGTATGAGTGCCGGCCATATCTATAACTACTTTGAAAGTAAAGAAGCAATAATAGAGAGTATTATTGAGCAAGATATGCAAGAAATGTTTTCTATATTTCAAGAATTTGAAGAGCAGCCTGGCGATATCCTCACAATACTTTTAGGCAGTTTGCACAAAGGAGTGCAAAGGCATATGGATACCGGGGCGTGTGTAATCGATTTAGACATGATGGCAGAAGCGGCCAGAAACAATAAAGTGGCTACGTTACTACACGAGGCTGATACCCAAGCGCGCGATAGAATGAGACAGTTATTAATTAGCGATAGAAGCTTGTTAAAATCACACTCAGAGCAAGAACTCGATAGCCGTATTAATGTTATTTTTTCGATGATGGCGGGCTTATTTCTTCGAAAAATGCTCTACCCAGAACTCACCGAAGAAACAGTATTAATAGCACTTCGCCCAGCGATGAAAACGCTACTCATGCCTTTTGAAGTGCATGACGAAGTACTGTAAAAAGTACTGTAAAAAGTACTGTAAAAAGCACTATAAAAAGTGCTCAAATTGGTATTAGGGCGGTTACAGGTTAAAACCGCTCGATTGACCATTGTAATGCAATCAGTGCTATAGCAAATGAACCCACCGGCATTAACCATTTCTTATACCACTGATAGCCTCTTATGCTGATTAACACCGGCAATGCTATGAGTAAAATACTGAGCTGACCAATTTCTACCCCTAAGTTAAATGCTACAATACTCAATAGCTGATAATCGCTCGACAGCCCCAACTCACCCAATACACTGGCAAACCCCATGCCGTGCAATAAACCAAATGCAAATGTTACCCAGCCTAAGCGCAATATCAGTGGCCACACATTATTAAGTGCAGCAAAAAGTACTGACAGGGCAATACCTAGCTCTACCCAGCGGCTATTAGGGTATGTGTTTGATAGGGTGCGTTATGGCAAGTTTTTATAAATGCTTCTACAATCCAGCCCAATACAAGTAAACAAAGTGTATTGCTGTTACTTTATACCAGTGTGAACAATTAGCCTACTATAGTGTAAAAACAGCAACGTTTTATAAGTGGACTAAAAAAGGCTTAATAAATAAAAATTAAAATGTTAATTATCAATAATATAACTAACGAGGAGTAAGTAAATGCTGGCGTGAAATTTGCTTTTACAATATTAAGGCATGATTAATAAATATAACAACAACGAGCATATATTATAAAAGGAGAACATATGTGGGCTGCAATTAGTTACTTACTATTGGCATTTATACTCATATTTATTGGCTGGGAAGTTAACTCAATTTACTTTTCGATTGTATTTTATTGGAGTGCATTGTCAGTACTTTTAGTGGGGGGCGCTTATATATTCGATATAGCAAAAGTGTTTAGAAAACGAGAAAACGGCGTTATCCCTTTTTATATTCGCTGGGCGTTTATTCCTTTTTTATTTGGCGCACAATTATACAATGCGTGGGCTCGTAAGCACGATAAAGTGCCGCCTATTCAAAAGATTAATGAACATTTGTTTTTGGCATGTCGATTATTTCCCTCTGACATAGATACACTAAAAGAAAACGGTATTACCGCAATACTCGATGTAACGTGCGAGTTTGACGGTTTAGAGTGGAGCTCTACGCAAGAAAACATTAATTATTTAAACATTCCGGTACTCGATCATAGCGTTCCTACGCATTCGCAGTTAAACCAAGCAATTAATTGGATCCATCATCATGTACAAAAAGATCGCCGTGTGGTGGTGCATTGTGCTTTAGGGCGCGGGCGCTCTGTGTTTGTAATGGCGGCCTACTTGCTTAGCCAAAATAAAGATGCCGATGTGCATCAAATACTGGCACAAATAAAAGAAACTCGCGAGACAGCTAATCTTAATAAACGCCAATTACATCACTTAGCTAAGCGCCATAAAAAAGGTGAGTTAGTAATTAAAAACAAAGCATTTTTGATTGCAAATCCAGTGTCGGGCACAAAAATGTGGCAAGACAAACAACACCTAATTATTGCTAGTTTATCGGCTTATTACGACTTAACCGTATTAACAACCTCAAAAGAAGTTAACGGCGTAGCGCTTGCTAAACAGGCAATAAAAGAGCAGCCAGATATTATTATTGCTTGTGGTGGTGACGGCACAGTGACAGAAGTGGCCAGTGTATTAGTGCACACTAAATGCAGGTTGGGTATTATTCCGCTAGGCACGGCTAACGCATTAGCGCATGTGTTAATGGGCATAAAATCAAAATTTATCCCTGTTGAACAAGCCTGTGATTTAATTATTGATGGGCAAACAAGTTTAATCGACACAGCTTATTGTAACGACGAGCTAATGTTACTACTGGCAGGAATTGGCTTTGAACACTCCATGATTGAAAAAGCCGACCGTGAAGCTAAAAACAAATCTGGGCAACTGGCCTATTTAAATGGTTTTTTACAAGCTTTTGGTGAACAAAAAGCACAAGTATTAACAATAAAGCTTGATGATAACGAACCAACGCAAGTAAGTACCAATAGTTTTATTGTTGCTAATGCCGCACCCTTTACTACTTTGCTAGCTCAAGGTGGCGGGCAGCCTGATCATAGTGACGGGCTTCTTGATGTGAATTGGTTAATACCCAATAAAGAAAATGGCACTACAGTACTGAGTATTGCCGAGCTGATGTTTAGCAGCATTACACAAACACATTTAGCTATTAATTCGCATCATACAAATGCTAAAAGAGTGGAAGTAAGTGCAGAGCAAGAGATTAAATACGTAGTAGATGGAGAGGTGAAAACTTCTAACAAATTAGTTATTACAATCTCACCTGGATCATTAAACGTTATTTGCAAAGAACAGCTAGATAAATAATACACGGCTATAAAACGGCGTTATTACACGCCGTTTTATTATTTATTTTTTCATCGAAGGCCAAACAAAGCCCGATGTATCAGGTGCTCTATCGGAAGTGGGCCTTGGTGCACTTTTGGGTCTACGAATTGGCTTGTTATTTATGGTATGAATATAAAGCGCTTCTACTTTATCTCGTGCCCATGGGGTTTTACGCAAAAATTTTAAGCTCGATTTAATGCTTGGTGCATCAGTAAAGCATTTAATTTTAACCTGTTCACCCAAAGTTCTCCAGCCAAGTCGTTGCTCTAACTCAACAAGTATTTGTTCTAACGTTACCCCATGTAAAGGGTTTTTAGGTTGATTATCCATAGCTACACTACTTATTTAAACTGCGCATAGTGTAACTTAATTCACTCGTAGAGGCTAATTCACTGTAATTGTAGTGGGCTTAGTAGGGTAAATTGCATTGCCTTGTTTATCGAGTTTAAGCCAAATTAGTTGACTGTTGTTATGTTGTACAAATTTAGCCCCGCAAATAAGCGTAAATGAGTGTATTTGTATTAACGCTCCTTCGCTGTAGCGTTTATTGTCGTACCAACAACTTGTGTCGGTATTTACAAACTGATTAGCATCGATAACAGAGTGGGTTTTAATTGTATTAGCATGGCTGAGTAGCGAATAGCTTAAGCAGCTAATATAAAAACATAAGATTAATAAATGGCGCATTTTAGTCTCAAATTGTCGAGGGTTTAAAAATAATACACTAAGCTAAAAAACATGCTAGGGTAAGGTATACACAAACACCATAAAAATGCGTAATTGGGTATTTTATAGCACCTTAACATTAGACAGCTGCTTATAAAAAAGGCGCTTTCTTGATTTGGGTATATTTATATTTAGTAAAACACAGAACAATAAATAGGTGAAAATATATGCAATTTAACCAAACAATGATCGATGAATTTACACTATTAGCTAAATTTCCGCGTGAAAGTAAAATGCAGGGAATTAAACTTCATTCAGACGCAGAGCCTAGCTTGTTAAGCGCCGCACAACGTTTATTTGATAAAGGAATTATAGATAGCCCAGATGGCGGTTATTTAACTGATCTGGGCTTAGAATTAATTGACCATGTAACTGTGGTGCACAGTGCCTTACAAGGCTAATTTTCTGGGTTAATTACCTAGGCTAATTATTTAGACTAGGTTGCATCAGGTTGATTTTGTGGTGCGGCATCAATAAATGCATCGAGCTTATTACAACGCTCATAAATGGCTGCTATTTTAGGATATGCGGCCATATTTACATTAAAACGAATAGCATTAAATACCTGCGGTACTAAGCACACATCGGCAAGGCTTGGTTGCTCACCCACACAAAAAGCGTTATTACGATCAAGTAGATGCTCTACTTTTTCAAACCCTACTTCTACCCAGTGGCGATACCAAGTGTTTTTAGCCTCATCGTCTACCCCTAGTTCGTTACTTAAATACTTGAGTACGCGTAAATTATCTAACGGATGAATGTCGCAGGCTATGGCGTAACTTAAATTACGAATTTGTGCTTTTTGCCACGCGTTACCAAATAATAATGGCGTTGTGTTTGGATGGCTTTCTTCAAGATACTCTAAAATAGCCAGAGATTGCCCAAGCACACCGTCAGCTGTTTCAAGTGCTGGGAGGAAACCTTGTGGATTTTTATCTAAGTAGGCTGCACCTAATTGTTCAGACTTTAGTAAATTAACACCAACCAATTCGTGATCAATGTTTTTTAAGTTAAGCGCAATACGCACCCGGTATGCGGCAGATGAGCGAAAATAACTATAAAGTTTCATGGTTTATTATCCTTGTGATCCAGTAAATTGCTTTTTAATTGTGCGCCAGCAATCAGTGTAGTTAGTTTGGCGCTCTTTGCCCTCAAGAGCGTATTTAGTTGGGGATATGACATAACGTGATTCAAACATAAATGCCAGCGTATTATCATAACGTTGTGGCTCAAGCTGGGCATTAGAGGCTTTGTCGAACACGTCGGCTTCAGGTCCATGTGGCGACATACAATTGTGTAGACTCATACCCCCGGGAACAAAGCCATGCTCTTTAGCATCGTAAACGCCTTCTATTAAGCCCATAAATTCACTCATTATATTGCGATGAAAGTAAGGAGGGCGAAAGGTGTTTTCGGCCACCATCCAACGTGGAGGAAAAATAGCAAAATCAATATTAGCCACGCCTTCAGTACCTGATGGCGATGTAAGTACGGTAAAAATAGAAGGATCTGGGTGATCAAAGCTCACTGTATTCATTACATTAAAACGTGCTAAGTCATATTTATACGGCGCACTGTTACCGGTCCACGCAACTACATCTAGAGGCGAGTGGCCGATATCACAACGAAACATGTTGCCGTTAAATTTAGCCACTAATTCAAACTTACCTTCTATATCTTCAAAAGCAGCAACTGGGTATTGAAAGTCACGATCGTTGGCAAAACCGTTAGAGCCGACCGGGCCACGCTCAGCTAATTCATACTGATGGCCATAGTTTTCACAAATATAACCGCGCGCAGTCGCTGTTAATAGTTGTACCTGAAACTTTATACCACGGGGAATAACCGCTATTTCGCCCGCTTTTATGGTTAAATTACCACACTCAGTTTTGAGCAATAATTCACCTTGCTGCGGTACAAACAACATTTCGCCATCGGCATTATAAAAATAACGTCCGTCCATCGATTTATTAGCAACATAAACATGAATACCAATACCGGTTTGGCCATTTGCACTACCATTAGCGGCCATAGTAATTAAGCCATCAATAAAATCAGTTGGTTGCTGCGGAATATCGATAGGGTCCCAGCGTAGCATAGTTGGTGGAGTTACTACTTCGGTAATAGGCGCAGTGCGAATTAAGCCATTATCCATTGCGATATAATCGCCTTGAATAACAGAGGGACGAATACGGTACAGCCAACTACGACGGTTTTGTGCACGCGGCGCAGTAAACGCGGTTGTACTAAATTGCTCTGCATATAAATCGTACTTTACTTTTTGCGGACTAAATTGTCCGATAGGCAATGCACCAGGCAAAGCTTCGGTTTCAAACTCATTACCAAAACCAGTCATGTATTTTAATTCGGTAGCCATTAGTAACTCCTGTGAGAGTGGGGTAGTTTAATCTTGTTATTATTTAGGTTAAGATACTCTCAAGTGAGACTAATTTCAAATTGCGTAAGTTAATTCACTGTAAATAATAATGAACAGTCATTTCCAGTTGAATTAAAACGCAGGCCCAACAAGTGATGCCACAACGATGAAGATCAATTTAGATACGTTTTTACCTTATCAATTAACCAATATAGCTACGCTTGTGAGTAACGACTTTGCCAAAGTGTATAAACGTGAATTTGGCTTAAATATTCCGCAGTGGCGCATACTCGCTAACTTAGCGCAATATGGGCAAAGCACAGCTAAACAATTATGCACGCAAGCTGATATGGATAAATCAACGGTATCGAGAGCGGTAAAAGCATTGATTGAAAAGCAATTGATCAGCAGTAAAACCAATCAACAAGATAAACGCGCAGCGTTACTTATGCTAAATGAACAGGGGAAACAGTTGTATGCTGATATTGCAACTCAAGCACTTGAGTGGGAGCAGCAATTTCTAAGCGAACTGAGTTGTGATGAGTACCTTACTCTCATGCGCTGCTTCGATAAGTTAACCATTAAACTACAGCAATAAAAAAAGCCCAGCTAAAGTAGCTGGGCTTTAATATATACTAACCAATGGTTAGGTTAGAACGTGTAACGAACACCAAGCTTAATTTTATAAGTTGAATCTTCAGCTTCAAATGTATAGTCATCATTGATTGGTTTACCGATAATGTACTGCCCAGTATCTTTATCGATATCCATTTCAATTACATTGCGAGTGCCAAAATCTTGGCGATATACTTTACCTTTAGACGAATCGATTAAATTTAAAAGGTTATCTACAATAAAGTAAAATTCACCGCGGTGGCCTTTAGAAAACCCTGGTACTTCTTGAGCGACGTATAAGTCCATCGTTGTTACCCAAGGTGATTGACTTTGACTTCTATCTACAAAACCTCCAGCATAACCAGAAAGTCCTAACTGTTCAAAATGCGCTAGTACTTCTTCTTCAGTTGCGCCATTTTCATATCGTACATTAGGATCATTAGCGGTAGGAACATATGCTAAATAGTTACCACCATAGGTATTACCACCTGATGGCTGAATAAGATCTTGGTCAAAGAATCTGCCACCGGTTAAGTTTCTTAGGTTTGCTAAGTGACTATAAGCAGAGCCAGAACGACGTTCTAAGAATAGGTTAAAGCTTGTTTTATAATCTTCAATAAATTCTGTAGAGTAGCCTAAGTTAAGTACAAACCTGTGCTCAGTCTCATAACTTGAAGTACCAATTTGAGTTTGTTGGTGATCACCAAAATGGCCATAACGATAGTTACTTCTTGCAGTTGAAGATCCACCAGGGTTACCTTCAGTAACGTCTTGATAAGTATATGAAGCATCAAACTTGAAGCCATTTAAGTATGATTTTGAAATGCCTGTACTTAAAATAATAGAGCGCCCATCTTTATCAGCATTTTTCAGCATGATTTCAAGCTCTCTAGTATCATAGAAAGGCAGTTGACCATCAATGGTCGAGCCTACAACATCACCTTCTTGCAGGAGTGCTGCATTAACCCACTCAGCAGTGTTCTCTTTCTTTGTATAAATAGCTGTTGATGTCCAAGCAAAGCCATTACCAAGGTATGGAATATCGAGTGTTACATCAGAATTCAACATATATGTCCACTGAGATGGTATGTCAAAATTAGGGTCAATAAAATTCGATGGTGAACCACTTGTACCACTATTAATTGCATCAATAGCTTCTGGTGTTGGTGTTGTTAGAGCATTGGTAGGAAGCGTAACATTTCTATCGGAGTAGCTTTGAGAACTGATACCATCATTAGAGTATGAGTTTGAAATCCAAACATTAGGATTGCCGCCAGCATATCGGCCTGCGCTACCACGTATTGTGACATCATCAGTAGCTCTATAAGTAAAACCCAGACGCGGTAATAATATATCTACACCATCAAGATTATTAGTATTGCTATACCCTGTTCTATCAAAAACATCTTGGTTAAATGTTGGTTTATCATCAGAGCCTAAGCGTTCATAACGTAAGCCTGCTGTTAGCGTTAAGTCATCGCTATAGTCCCAAGTGTCATTAATATATAAAGCGATATCTTTTCTTGTAAACTCAGCAGCTACAGCTAGTGGATCGTTTCCTACACCATTTGCATAGTTATATGTTGATGCGATTCTGTTCTGAAAATCGTCTAGGCTATCGAAGGCAATAACCCCTTTTGATTGAGGTAAGTATTGATTTTCAATATCTAACACATCATATTTAATACCAAATTCGAAGGTGTGTTCTTCAAATAAATAGGTACCATCAAATTTAATAGTTAAAAGGTCGTTTTCTAATGAATTTGAATGACGCGACTCATCAGAACCAAATGCAATAGATCCTTCTTCACCATCGCCATCAACATCAAGGTTTCGGATTGTGATATCACTAAGGCCTAGCTCACTATTTAAAGAAACTTGGCCTGTTTCTACAGACTTTTTAGTAATGCTAACTTGAGTAGTGAATTCATTAGTCCAGTCAGAATATAAGGTTGTACTAAAGTTGTTTAGCTTTTCAAATTTATTATACCAATGCGTATCAAGCTTTAATTCTCTACTACTACTTGTCATGTTGCGAGTATTATTACCTTCACTATGCATATAAACCAAATTAGCACGGTGGTTGTCATTTATATTCCAATCAATTTTTGCAATGTATTTTTCATCTTCTAGTTCAGGTTGAGTGTCAGTATTACCAATGTTATCGACACCATAAACTTCTTTTGCAATTTTCCTTACTGCTTCTAAATCGCTACTAGTTACAGTTGTTTTATTAGTACCAACATTACTTCCCGCTACGCCATATTCTAATTGTTGTGGTGATTCAAATTTTTCATATGCGCCGAAGAAAAATAATTTATCTTCGATTAATGGGGCTCCGAATGAAAAACCATAGTTTTTTTCTTCAAAATCCAGTTCTAGCTCTTCACCATCTGAATTTTTGGGAGTGCCAGCCCAATCACTACTTAATTTTTCATAAAAAACCTTACCATGTAATTCATTAGTACCTGACTTAAATACAGCGTCAACATTACCACCTGTGAAGCCACTAGACTTGGCATTAACAGGAGCAACTGACACTGAAACCTGATCTAAAGCATCTAATGGGAAAGGGTTACGTTGAGTTGGGTAACCATTATTATTAAGGCCAAAATCATCATTTAACGGTATACCATCTACCGTAATTGAGTTAGTACGTGGGTTTGAACCTGCAATAGTCATTGAGCTTTCACTGCCAGGCTGTACAACAACTAAAGGATTGTTTCTTACAATATCTTTAATGTCACGACCAATACTTGGTACTGATTGAATAGCATCTTCACCAAAGTATGAATCATTAGCAGATGAATTAAATAAAACAGCCGTACCAGTTACAACAATTGATTCTATCTCATTGCTGGCCAGTTGTTGATCTAAACGTCTAGTTTCACCTAGAGAAAGGTATACATCATTAATTTCAACGTCGCGGTAAACATCAGAATCTATTGTGATTTTATATGGGCCACCTACCCGAAGGCCTGCGGCATTAAACGTACCAGTATCATTTGTAGTTACAACACGTTTTGTACCGGTTGGCTCATGCACAATTATTAACTTAGTATTGATAGCGGGTGCGCCGTTAGGACCTGATATTTGCCCTTTCACTGATGATGTCGTGTTTGCCATTGCTGCGCCACTAACACCAACACATGCAGCGATAGCAAGTGAGAGTGCTGTTTTACGAAGTTGAATTTTCATGTTTATTCCCGTGTAGTTAAATTAAACTGTTTATATTTTGTTGACGTAATGTTATGCGACTAAAATATTATCAAGTCGCATAATGCTTTTATAGCTAATATACCTAAATATATTAGCTATAAAATATGGTTAACTTTTAAGGCTTGTTTACTTGCTTAAAGTCTAATAGCAAGTAGCCCTTATAAAAGTGGTATTATATAACGCTTGCTAGGCGTTCGGTACTTTAACGCTTATTTAATATATTGCTTTTGCGTTAGTTTGCATCTTAAGTACACTGACTAACGGTGTTGCTGATTCATCAAATAAACTATTTAATAAACCGGCGAGTCTTATTCCGCTTTGTTGCAGTCGAGTTTTAATTATTGGCATATGGTTAAAAATGTAACTATAGCTAATATCTGTTTCATTTTTATTATAGATTGATTCTGCTAAGTTGTTTGATTCTACTAGCCAACTAGTAGGGGTACTGGTTAGGTACTCACTAATTAAAGTTTGATTATTAGTATTGATAAAGTCAGCAAATTCAGTATATGAGAGGTTTTCGCCTTCAATTAACTTACTGTCCCACAAACTGTGTAGGTTGGTTTCTTGACCAAAATATTGCACCTTTATACGGTTACCGCCGCGGTCATCTGCACGCCCAGCATGAAAAGGCTGATGGCTGTCGCCTACCAGATGCACTAAAAAGCGTAAACTAAACTGCTTAGCATCTAATGAACTTTGCTCGTTTTGAAGTACTTTAATTGAGTAATGAATGCCTTCAAGGATGTTGGTAACAGATTCTTTATTTTTTGTATGAGAATGATTGAGTGAAATAGGTTTGTTTGCAGATGTATTTATATAATGCCAGCGTGATGATTTTCTTTGCCAAAAATCACCAGGAGCAGAGCGCATTTCATCTGGCCAAGTAGAAACTTGTGCTAAAGATTCATTATTTAATAACGGCAAAAGTTTTGTTTTTGTTGTTTCACTAAGGTGAGACTCTGCAATTTTAGCTATGATCCTGTGTCCATTTTGACCCCATGCATGAGCATTAGTACAAACAAGTACAGCGCTGACGACCAGCGTTGCTTTAACTGAGGACATTAAGTTGTTACGCATTTGGTTTCCTTCAAATTATTATAGGGTCAAAATCACTAATCCGGTCAATTGTCCTTGTTTATTTGGAATATAGAAAGGTGTTAAGAGCATTCATATTAACTAGTAGGTAAATTAATTAAATCAGCTACTTATAGTTAATAGGTAAAATTACTTATTGCAATAAGTAATTAAAATTGTTCAAATAGGCTAATAATAATATTAGGATGTTTTGTTTGAACATTAAATACGTCATTTATAATAAAATGCTGTTAATTGTATTTTTATATTTGTTAATTGTTTTGGTGTGGGTGTGTGGTCAACTAAGTGTTGATAGCAGTGAGTTACGCTTTGCAAAATTAATAGAAACATCAATTGAATGCCAAACATCTGCAATTAAAAATGAAAACCAGTTAATCATCTTCGCGCCATCAAAAAAAATAGCAGGTACATTAGCACATAGCTTATGTACAGATGATGTGGTAGCTAAGCAGTACGGGGCGGTTGTAAGTTACTGGCGCTATAACACGACGGAAAGCTTTGAATTTGTAGGAAAAGGCATTGCCGATCTCATTTTAACTAAAAACAATATTATGGATGCATTTAAAGCCGAGACTACCTATAGCTACCAGCCTGTAGTTGGGTTTTCTGATTACACTGCATTTTTTATTTCGGCTAAAGAAAAACCTAAAATAACAAAAGAATACTTTTTGGGTAAGCGCATTGGATTATTAGATTATCCAACCAGTCGCTCAGGGCATATATTGCCTAAGCAAGTATTTAAAGAGTTGGATATTAACCTCGAAAACTTAAATATTGTTTATGCTAGCTCTCACGATGCCTTACGTGATTTATTGGCTAACGGAAAAGTAGATATTATAGCTTCATTTTGGCAAGAAAGTGATGCAAAACGCTTTTCAAAAAACTATATTACACCGCTAAAAAATAATATTTCAGGCACGCGGTGGTATTTAAAAATGCCACATAATAATACCGATCTATTATGCTCGGTACAGGCGCATTTATTAGCCATGTCGCAAGAGCAATCTCTTCATTACTATAAAGGTGCGCAGTCATTTTGGCAGTGTGATAATGACGTTGTAACTTATAAGCGAGATGAAATATGAGTAAGCAGTTATTTTCATTTATTACGCTATTCATTTTTTTATTACTTTGTAGCGTATTTTATTACTCAGTAAGCTATAAACAACAGCAAGTGCAAAAGCTTAATATAGCCACGATAGAAAAGCAGATAGCGCTGGACTTACCTTTACTCGAGCTATCTAATGAACTGCTTAAGTACTCCAGTAATATAGATAATATAAATAGTTATTTAGAGCAGTTAAATTCGCAACTAATCGGCACTAATTTGTTATTGTTAAATATTGTCGCTGATAAAAAGCTATCAACCACATTAACCGGAGCGCAGTTTTTTACGCGTTTAACGACTAGTATTGGCCCTGTTTTTTTAGTTTTTGATATAAAACCACAGCCATGGCCGTGGCGTTATATTTATTATTATGTCGCTATTTTTATGTTAAGTGCTTTTGTTAGCCACTGGCTGAAAACGGTTATTACAATAGAGCAAAAAAGTAAGCAGTTAGCTACGCTGCAGCCTGAACCTGTTGAGGAAAGTAAATCACCCGTGTTAGTTATTAATCTAAATACTAAAACGGTGTCAGTTAATATTAATCCGCAATACCAAGTATGTTTAGCAAATAAACCACTTAGTTTTTATTTAGCGCTTATTGAATTTTGTAACAGTAATAGCGATGTTGTGCTCAGCCATAATAAAGATGTGCCTGATGAGCTAATTGAATTAGCTAATAAATATTTTTATCGATTAGTAGAGCTGGGACACACGATCCGCAAGCGCCCTAACTTTAATAATAGCCTTGAAAAAACATTGAGCGAAATACGCGCGGCGTTAGATGAAGTGTTGAGTGAATACCCGCAACAAAAAGAAATTTTTTATCCGCCTAAGGCATTTGGAGAGGGTTCTCGTTCGCGGCTACACAGTTACGGGTTAGTTAATATTGCTAAAGGCGATGTAGAAATAGTAGGCAAGTAATATACTCGTTCCTACTATCTCCAAAAAATAGATTATTTAGGGGCAAACTGGGCCGCATCTATCGGGCTGTGCTCTGCAAAAAAACGCTTTAATGCGTTAGAGTCTGTTTCATCAGTAACTACAAAACCTTTTGCTGTGGTTAGTGCAGGGTAGCCATCACCACCTGAGGCGTTAAAGTTATTAATGCTCATACGGTAAGTTTTACTTTTATCTAATGCTTGCCCATTTATTAATACCTTTACTAAGGTGTTGTTTTTATGCTCAAACGATAATTTGTGGTACTGCATGTAAGCGCCTGAATCAGGCGGGAAACGCGTTACAACTTCTAAATATTGCCATAAATCTTCTCCTGCAATATCGATATAAGCCACTCGATTTTGAAACGGTTGGGCTTTTAAAATATCTTTATAACTTACTTCGCCTGCAGCAATACTGTCGCGTACACCGCCGCCACTCATAATGCCAAAGTCAGCATCGGTACTGTTCATTTGCGCTTGAATAATCACGCGAGCTAAATTTGTTTGTTGGTAGCGTACTTTATTGCGATCGCCCTCAAGTCTGGCATTTACATAACCAATTTTACCTTCAATTTGTTTAGCGCCTTTTTCCTGATACTCGGCTAAAAATGCGTTTAACTGTGGATTAGGCGTAATGTACTCGTTAGCTAATACACTAGAAGTTGTGCCATCCGCGTGTTGTTTATCAACATATAAATTAACGGGTAGCAGTTTATAATTTAAGAGGGTTAGCTGGCCATTTTCAAGTTTAAATTCGGCTTTACCAACATATTTACCCCATTCGTGGGCTTGCATTATCCAAGTGCCATTTTGTTGATCGGGCGTGCAGGCTAGGCCGGGTTTAAAGTTATCGTCATTTACGTTTTTAGCCGCCATACATACAGGCTCTTGAGAGTGACCACCGATGATCATATCTAAGGTGTTAGTTGGCAGTGAGCGCGCAAGTGTTACATCTCCAGGCGCATTAATTGCGTGGCTGGCATCCACATAATGCCCCATATGAGTGAGCGCAATAGTAATGTCGGGGTTATATTGTGCTTTAATTTTTTGTGCTAATTGTGCCGTGATTTCGATTGGATCTTTAAACTCTAATTGGCGAATATATTCGGGATTACCTATTTTGGCTGTATCAGTGGTGGTTAAACCTATAACAGCAATACTCAGCCCATTTTTATTAAATACTTTATAGCTATCAAATACATTTTTACCGGTCGATTTTTCAAATATATTTGCCGATAAAAAAGGAAAGTTAGCCCATTGCTGTTGCTTTTTAAGCACGCTCATCGGGTTATCAAATTCATGATTTCCAAGGGCCATTGCATCATAGCCAATTAACGACATGCCTTTAAAGTCAGGTTCAGCGTATTGTAAATCTGACTCTGGAATGCCGGTATTTATATCGCCACCAGAAAGCAGCAGTACTGCATGTCCCTGCGCGATTGCTTTATTGCGTAGCGAGTCAATCAGGGTTTTACGGGCAGCCATGCCATACTCACCTTTTTCATTGTGCCAAAAGCGACCATGATTATCGTTAGTATGCAGTACGGTTAAATATTGTGGGGTGGGGCTAGTGAGTGTAGTACTACACCCAAGTACACTAAAAGCAATGACAAACAAAAAAATTATGCGCATAAAACACCTATTGATTAAAAGCACTTACGTTTATTGGCGCATAGTTTAACTAGTTTGCTACAAAAACACACTTTTACATTCTTTAATCACACTTTAATTTTTTAGTAGCAGCTAACTCTCTGCGTTTTAGCTCTTCGCTGGCATATCTGGCTTTTTGATGATTAATACCTACCATCCAGATTAAAAAACTAGCGGGTAAGCGTGTGTAGGGCTCTCCCTTATGTAAACCAAAATCACAAATTTGGTTGTTTTTTTCTGACATTACAATTCTCCATTTACGAATTTGCAGAGGAATCATAACAAAAATAAAACAATTTATAAGTGCATTTTCATTAAACAGCGTTTTTACAAGGACAAGCTCAGTAGGAAGGTGATGAAATGTAATTAAGTTGTAACCGACTTGGTTTGAATTGTATCAGGGGCTATTTTGCAGTCGATTTTTAGTCTTACTCGCATTACTCTAAGTATCACTAAACTTTACACTTAAATAAAATAATAATAGGGAAAAACGATGAAAAAGCTTTTATTAGCCTCGTTACTTAGCGCAGTAAGCTTTGCCAGTTCAGCAACCATTGTAGAAGTAAGTACCAGCCAAGGTGTTATTAAAATTAATTTATTTGATCAACAAACACCAAAAACTGTAGAAAACTTTATGAGTTATTTAGATGATGCAGCGTATAACCAAACAGTGATTCATCGCTCAGTCAAAGATTTCATAATCCAAGGTGGCGGTTTTACCTACTCAGATGATTTTGATCGAATTACAACCAAGCCAGCAGTCATTAACGAACCTATTTACTCTAATGTTAAAGGCACGATTGCCATGGCTAAACTAGGTGGAAACCCAAACAGTGCAACTAGCCAGTGGTTTTTTAACTTAAAAGATAATAGTGCCAACTTGGATGTGCAAAACAGTGGTTTTACTGTGTTTGGACAGATTACGGATGATAGCCAAGCGACTTTAGATAAAATAGCTGCTTTAGTACATTGTGGTGAAATACCGGTAGTTGGTATCACTACAGAGCAGTGCTTAAAAAGTGATGTAACCATTAGTAATGCTAATTTAGTGACTATTCAAAGCGTATTAGTTATAGATGACGATCCTAATTCAGCGCAAAACCTTACACCGGCTAAAAACACATTAATTAGCCAAGTAGTGCCACCTTCGCAAAAAGAAGATTCAAGCGGTAGTATGGCTTGGTTACTAGGGGCTTTATTATTAGTGTTACCACGTTTAGAACGCGCTAAATAACAAATACTCAAAATAAAGAAACCCCGCTATGGGTGTTAAATAGCGGGGTTTTTAGTTGTTTAATGTAAGAGTTAAAACAGTAATACCCGCCAAATTATTACCAGCCATAACGCAAATACACTACCACAGCCTATTAAGAATAGATTAAAGCGTATTCTTATTTTATTACTGCCTAAGTGAACAACGCTATGTAAAATACGCGAAATCACAAATAGCCAAGCTAAAACAGCCACCAAAATGCTTGCACTATTGAGTTGCATTGCAAGTAAGCACCCAGCATAAAACAACACGGGTATTTCAAATTGATTGGTAAAGTTTCTATCAGCAACACGCACATTGTCACCTGCATTATCTAAACGCATAGTGGCAAAGTCGGTTAAATTTATGTGTTTATTTTTAGCTGCGGCAAAACGTCTTTTACCCATAATAATCATTACAATGAGTGAGAGTAAAACTTGGGCGAACATAGCTAAAATGATCAACTTTTCCATGGTTTTTCCTTATTATTATTTGAATTAGTTGCAGTATGCAGGTGTTTTTCACAATGTGTTACACAATTAACGGATAAATTGTGGCAAAACATTAATCTAAAATGTTAATTTAGGCTGTAAATAGCTTTTTAAATAAGCGTAGATCGCAGTTGCGACATACTTTTAATGGAAATAAAATGAAAAAAATTATTGGCTTTAGTGCCATTGCACTTGCTGTACTAAGCGGTTGTTCAAATACATCATCTGTATCTCAGGCACCTCAAACTGTTTTATTATCAGACTCGCTGGTTGTAAGCCCTAATGATAATCGCGAATATAAAACGCTTAAATTAGCTAACGACATTGAAGTTATTTTAGTATCAGACCCCAGTGCTGAAAAATCAGCCGCGGCATTAAGTGTTGGAGTGGGTTTATTACATGACCCAATGAGCCAACAAGGCATGGCCCATTATTTAGAGCATATGCTGTTTTTAGGCACAGAGCGCTACCCAGATACTAAAGGGTACTCTGACTTTATGACCAAAAATGGTGGCGCACACAACGCCTATACTTGGCTCGATATTACCAACTATATGTTTAAAATTAACAACGATGCGTTTGATGAAGGGTTAGACCGTTTTGCTGACTTTTTTAAAGCCCCTAAGTTATACCCTGAATACACAGACAAAGAAAAAAATGCAGTAAATGCAGAGTGGTCAATGCGCCGCGAAATGGACTTTTTTGGGCAGTTTAAACTAGCGCGTAAAATGATGGGTGAACACCCAGCTAACCGTTTTTTAATTGGCAACCTAGAAACCTTAGGTGACAAAGAAGGCAGCTCATTACACAAAGAAACAGTTGATTTTTATAATAAATACTACTCTTCAAATATTATGAAAGTAGCGCTTATCTCTAATTTGCCAATTGCGGCAATGGAGCAAAAAGCACAAAAATACTTTGCTGATATTAAAAATAAAAACATCGAAAAACCAACAGTAACCGCCAAGCTTAACTTTGATAATGCCGGTGGTAAGCGCGTGTTCTATGCCCCTAATGAAGATGTAAAACAGCTACAACTTGATTTTACCATTAGCAATAACAATAACGAATTTGCACTCAAGCCTAATCGCTTTGTGGCCTACTTATTAAGTAATGAAATGCCTGGCAGTCCAGCGCAAATATTACGTGATAAGGGGTGGGTATCGCAATTGTCAGCATCGGCAGCGCCAACCCACTATGGCAACTACGGGTCGTTAAACGTTAACGTAGAGCTTACAGATACAGGTATGCAAAATCGTGAAACGATAGTGGCGACTATAATGCAGTATATTGAATTGATTAAAAAAGAGGGCGTTGATAGTAAATACTTTAACGAAATTCGTACCTCGTTAAATAATCAATTTAAGTTTTTAGAAAAAGGCGATGAGTTTAACTACGTAAGTACATTGACTCAAAGCATGCAAGATTATCCATTAAATCATGCCATTAATGCGCCTTATTATTACGCTAAGTTTGATGCAGACTCAGTAAATAAAGTGCTTAAACAATTAAATGCCGACACTTTACGCATTTGGTATGTATCGCAGCAAGAAGAAACCGACTCACAGCTACACTTTTACGACGGTAAATACCGCATTAGTGACATAAGCGAGCAGGAAGTTGCAAGCTGGAACAAAAAAAGCCAGTTTAATTTAGCGCTCCCTAGCGTAAATAACTTACTGCCAGAAAATTTTGCTATTAAAACCCAAACATTTAAACAGCAAAAATCCCCAGAGCTTGCTTATGATAAAAATGGCGTGAAAATATGGCGTCAGGCAAGTCAAAAATTTGCCGAGCAACCAAAGGGACTTGTTGAAGTTTATATAAATACTCAGCCGGGGCTAAACGATGTAAAAGCGGAGGTTTTATACTCTGTTTGGGCCGATCTGTACAACATACAGCAAAGCCAACTAAGCACTGAGGCTGCTATTGCAGGTATGAGCGTAAACCTTGCACCAAGTAATGGTTTAGTTTTGTCTATGAGTGGCTTTACAGATAAGCAAAATGTACTGCTTAAACAAGCATTAAGTGGGTTAAACAGTGATATTAGTGGGCAAGCATTTAACCAAGCTGTAGATCGTTTTAAACGTAATTTACTTAACCAGCAAAAACAATTTCCTTACGCGCAAGCATTTGCTGAATATACAAAATTAAGCCGTACCGGTAGCTTTGATACTGATACTTTAATTAGCACAGCCAACACTTTAACTTTAGCTGATTTTAATGCTTTAAAACAAAACACCTTTGCTAATAACGATTTACGCGTATTTAGTTATGGTAACTATAACCAGCAAGACATAGCAGCAATAGCATCCGAGCTGAGTGTTATTTTGCCAAGTAACTATAAACACACTGAGTTTGCGCGCAGTAAAGCATGGTTACCACAACCAGGTGAAACCATAGTGTTACAAAAAGATATAGATGTAGCCGATGTAGCTGTGGTTGATATGACAGTTCATCCAACACCGGGTTACAAACAAAAAGCACAAGCTGCCGTGCTACAAGGGCATTTTAGAACCATTGCATTTGATAAAATGCGTACCGAGGAGCAACTTGCGTATGCCGTTGGTGCGTTAGCTCGCCCCATAGAGGATTACTCAGCGATTGGTTTGTTTATTCAAACACCAGTAAAAGGGCCAAAAGAAATACAAACGCGTTTTGATCTGTTTAAAAAAGAGTATGCAGTTGAGCTCGACAACATGAGTGAGGAGACGTTTGCACAGCTTAAAAATGCCACGTTAGTATCGCTTAAAGAGCAACCTAAAAACTTAAGTGACGAAATGAGCCCACTATTAAATGATTGGTATCGTGAAAACTTTAATTTTGATTCAAAGCAACAGCTAATAAATGAAGTTGAGAAAGTAACGCTTAGCGATATTAAAGACTATTACCAACAAACAATGCTTAACCCTAATGCGGCACGTTTAAATGTGCAATTACGCGGGACTAAGTTTATAGAAAGTGACTTCGCCGATTTACCAAATCAAACAAAAATCACCACGCTAGATGCCTATTACAATGGTATTAAACTACAAAAATAAGCTTTATTTATACAGCTAAAAATAAACCCCAATGTATTGCTACATTGGGGTTTTTATTTATTTCAGTTAATTTAAGCCATCACTAAAACTTAAGCCATTAGTAAAAAGCCTATCACCGCAAGTGCTGCAGCAATAAGCGTATAAGGCAATTGTGTAACAGCGTGGCTCATTAAGTTACAGCCAGCGCCTTGGGCTGCTAATACCGTTGAGTCTGAATAAAAACATGCTTGGCTGCCAAACGATGATGCTGATAATAACGCGCCAATGACTAATGGAATATTAGCATCTACCGCCGTTGCCAGCGGCATAACAATAGGAATAGACACAGCAAATATTCCCCAGCTTGAGCCCGTTGCAAATGCTAAAACAGACATTGCAATAAATACCACTGCAGGCAAGTAACCCGCGGTCATGTATGGGCTTAAACTATTAATAACATATTGCGGCAAGCCAATTAAATCGCACACATCTTTAAATATAAACGCGGCTATAACCGTGCCTATAGCCGGTATCATGCTTTTAAATCCATCGAGCATACGTTCAATCATTTCACTAAACGACATTAATTTTTGTAACGCATAAAATGGCAAAATTATAGCCATAGTGGCCAGTAAACCTTTATAAACGTCTATCTCAAAGTAAACGGTAAAGCCGACTAATAAAATAATAGGCAATAAAAAGTTATGTAATTTACCTTTAGGATCAGCATCTTCAAAATTTTCTTCTACTGCTTTTACCGCGTACTCGTCTGCTGTTTGTACTTCACTGTATTGCGCCGGATCGACTTGTGCTTGCTCAATTTGTGCCATCTGTTCTGCTTTTTTCATTGGGCCAAAAGCAGGGATCACACCAAGTACCACTAACAGCACAACGAGTACCGCAAACCATGCGTAAAACATATACGGAATAGCCTGAATGTAAACAGCAATGCCTTTGCCTTCTTCAGCAATACCGTTATCTACGAGTAAACCACCAAAAAATACCGCCCACGTAGATAGGGGCACAAGTACGCAAATTGGTGCCGCAGTTGAGTCGACAACGTAGGCTAGCATTTCGCGGCTTACTTTAAATTTATCGGTAATGCGTTTCATGGTTTCACCCACAGTAAGCGCATTTAAATAGTCATCAATAAAAATAACTAATCCAAGGCAAAAGGTCATAAATAATGAAGAGCGTTTGCCCTTAGTGTATTTAAGTGCCAACTTACCAAATGCAGAAGCACCACCGGTACGGACTAATAAGGCGATTAACGCACCAAAACCACCACACACCAATATTAACCAGCCAATGGTTTCGTCACTCATTACTTTAAGTGAGGTGCTGGCAAAATTAGCCAATACCTGCGAGGGATCAGCCATTATGAGCCCAACAAGGGCACCAATTAATAAAGATAAAATAGGGCGGCGTAGTACTACAGCCAAAATAACTACCACTAAAGGCGGCAGTAAGCTTAACGCAGAAGGTTCAAGCATTTAAGTATTCACAAAATTAAAAGCATATTTAAAAATTTAAACTGCTTAACAAAAACAAAGAAGATGATAAGTTAGTTGTCTTATCACTTTCCAAGTCACTGCTTTTGCACGCGATATCACTAGGGAACTGTTATTTTAAATTAATAATCAGCAGTAATATGCGTTGGCTTGGCGCCAGACGGTGCAAGGAAGGAGTGCAACCGCTTTTGTTATGCCTATAAAAACATCGGCGCAAAAGTAATCTGCTTTACATCTTCAGTCAACAAATAAATGCTTTAATTGACTCATTTTTATAATTTAGGTGACTATAGCGCTACAAACCAAAAGGATAACAATACATGCGAAGGCAATTTAATACCGAGCGATTAATTATTCGCCATGCTGTTGAAGCAGATGCTGGCGATTTATTAAAGTTAGTAAATCAAAAAAGTTTTATAAAATACATTGGGGATAAAAAAATTTATACCCTTGAGGATGCTATAACCTATATTAAGCAAGCTTTTAGTGAGGCGCACCAATCGCAAGGGTTTGGCCCTTATGTGATCACTTTAAAAAATCAGCAGTTAGTGGGGGTTGTTGGTTTTTATAGCCGTGCAATGTTGCAGCACCCCGATATAGGGTTTGCGTTATTAACAGCGTTTGAAAAACAAGGGTATATTTACGAAGCTGCAAAAGCGTTAGTTGAAAATAAAAGTATATATGGCATTAATAAATTATGCGCCATTACCTCAATAGATAATAGCGCATCACAAAATGTGTTAATTAAGCTTGGCTTTAAGCCACAAGGGCAAGTAATAATAGATAAAGAAAGCCGCAGCGTTGTTTCTTTATTTTTATATCATTAAATAATTTTAGTAATGATTATTTAAACCGCGTTTGTTCAATTTGCTTGGCTACTGCTAGGTTGATTTCTTGCCAGGTTTTTTCAAGCGTTGCTACCAGCGCATCATAGCCGTCACCGTCGAGCTGCGTTACATTAGCAAAATTATGCAAACTTAATAAGCGTCGGCCTGTTTCGGGGTGGGTATAATATAAACGCCATAGCCCAGATATATCTGCGTTGCCTTGTAGGTCGCCATTAAAATGATGAATTTCATATTCTAATTCATAAAAAGTTTGTTGATCTAGCTCGGTGATCACCGGTAAACCTTTTATTACCATCCAGTTAGGTAGGGCATTAAAGAGTGTTTGTTGTGCACTTACGGTGAGCATCGAATCAGGTGACTCACCCCATAAATGGTAGTTTGCAGCATGAATTTGATTGTGATCTATTTTCATCGCAATGCCGCGATTATTTAAGGCACCTCTTAGTACAACTGTTTGTACTCTTAATTGTGCATCAGTTGCACTTACGTCTCTAGAGGAGGCAACAATAGGTTGTTCAAACTGATAATACGCGATGGTAGTTTGAATTGATGAACTACAACCGCTAAGCAGTAAAGCGAGTAAAATAACAAAAAAAGATGATTTAACCATTATTGCTTCCTTGGTTTTGGATCTGCGGGTAATGCTTTATCAAATATAAACATATTAGGCTGCTCATTTAGGCCTTTAGTTAGCGGCTGTAGCTGCTCACTTAAACGTTTAAACTCTTGCAAGGTTTGCTGTAGCTGATTATTAAACTGCGAACCTGCTTGATAGCTGGCCATGGTTTTATCAAATTGGCGCATAGTGACTTCAAATTGTTCCATACTCTTGGTCATTTTTTTGAAATTTTGATTAAAGTCACCCGGTAAATTTTGTGTGTCTTTTTGGTTTAGCAAATCGCGCATGTCGTTGGCCAACCCTTGGTAGTCGCTAAAAGTGGCTTGCATTTGTGCTAAGCTATCTTCGATTTTTAGCTCGTTTACCTTATTAAGTACATCAGAAACCTGATCGGCTAATACAGTAATACCGCTAGATATACTTGGAAAAACATCATATTGAGCCAGTTTTTCTAGTTTTGCATCAGGCGCATCTGTATAAATGTCAAAGTCGACATACACAGCACCGGTAAGTAAATTACCCGGTTTAAGCGAAGCGCGCATACCATTGTTTACCCAGCCATTTAAACTCGTTTGCCAATACTCTTTAGCTAAATCGTTATCGTGGTATAGGCGCCCATATTCTATTTTAATAAGCACAGGTACAGCCGTATTTTGGTTTTTAAAGTGAGCTGGTTTGCCGTTAATAATCACATTGGCAGGGGCTTCTACTACTGTACCAATTCGAGTTCCTCGGTATTCAACCGGAGCGCCAGCGCGCAGGCCGCGAATTGATTGCTCAAACTCAATAAGATAGTAGTCAAAGTCGTAAAAGCGCTCTTCTAGTGCTTCTTTATAGCTTTGACTAAGCGAAAAGCTATGCTCATTTTGGGCAATATCGCCAGGTGCTTGTTGATCGGGTAAGCCCACCGATATACCGCCTTTTAAAAGTTTACTAAGCGATCCGGTATTAATGTTTATGCCATCAGCAGAAAGGTCAATTTCTATACCAGAGTTAACCCAAAAAATAGAATTTAAGGTGATCAGGTTTTCGTAGGGTGCTTTAATAAAAATACCGTACTTCATGGCTTGGTTTTTCCAATCAAATGTCGCGGTTTCTATTTGCCCAATTTTATAGTTTTTGAAAAATATACCGGTACTTACTTCAAGTACCTCAGCGTTGTAGCTTAATAACTTAAAGCGTCCGCCTTTAACATCTTTACCAATTAAGGCAGGCTCGTCTTGTAGTTCAAACTTTTCTTTTTTCTTTTTACTTTCTCCAGGCGAAAACTCTAAATATACACCTGATAAAAGCGTACTCATGCCACTAATGCCGGTTTCATCTATACGCGGTTTTACCACCCAAATTTTGGCATCTTCGGTGAGTAAGTTATCGTAGTTTTTATCTATTTGAGCGCGGGCAATAACACTGTCTTGCGAGTCGGATAAACGCACATGATCTATTTGGCCAATTTTAACACTGCGTACTTTAATTTCGGTTTTTCCCGCAACTATCCCCTCCGCTTGTGGCATGGTTATATAAATAGTGGGGCCTAAATTAGTTTGGTATTGATAAAGCATCCAAACACCCACAAACAGGGCAATAACGGGAATAATCCAAATTGCAGAAATTTTTGATTTTTGTGTAATATTAGCGGTTTCGGTCATGCATTATTCTCTGCGTTATTATTTTTAGGTGAATCCCATAGCAAACGTGGGTCAAAGGCGTGAGCTGCCATCATTTGACATAGTACCATAACAGTAAAAAAGGCAACGCCTAAGCCGGGCGTTACCGACATTAAGTTACCCAATTGTACCAAAGCAACTAAAATGGCCACAACAAACACATCAATCATAGACCATTTCCCAATAAATTCAGTAAGTTGATAAATACGTGTATACCCTATGGTGTGATCATTTGCGGGTTTGGCAACCATAAAACACAAAAAGCTCAATACTAAAGCCTTTGCAAGTGGGACTACAACACTGGCAATAAATATAATCATAGCAATAGGGTACGAGCCATTTTGCCACAGTGCAATAACACCAGCAATTAAGGTTGAAGGGCTTTCATCACCTAAACTGGTGGTATACATAATGGGTAAAACATTGGCTGGAATATAGCAAATAATAGAGGTAATTAACCAAGCCGTAGCTTTTTGTACACTGTTGGGGTTTCTAAGATAGGTTTTACTATGGCAACGATTACAAACACTTTGCGTGCATAGTTGATGGCACACATGGCAAGCTTTTATATCGTTATCAATGGCGCGATGAGTAAGGTTTATATTTTCAAGTTTTTCTACTGGGCCAATTTGTGCCCACAAGCGGGGGCGGTTTAAATGTGTTAACGCACTAATATATAAAATAACAAAGCCCACATAAGCCCAAAAGCTCACCCCAAAACTAATATCGGCGAGAGACATTATTTTAACCATACTAACAAGTACGCCAATGAGAAAAATCTCCGACATAATCCAAGGTTCAAGCGCTAGGGTAAATTTTAATAATCGTCGAGCAATACCTTGAGGTAGCGCTCTAAGCGCACCTAAGTGTAATGGTATTAGTATAATAAGTAAGCTCATAGGCAAGGCTATAATACTTAAATCAATAAACAGCCCCAACAAGTTACTATCGTAATTAAATAAAATACGCGCGGCATCGGGCAAGGTTATAGTTTGCGTAATACCACTGCTGCTAAACGAAATAAAAGGATAAAACATGCTGCTGAGTAGCATTAGCAAGGCACTAAAGCTCAGCGCTACAACTCGGCTGTCGTGATCTGTATCTGAGTCAGAAACCTTATGCCCGCAATGGGGGCACGTTGCGACATTTTTAGCCTCAACCTGGGGGACCTCAATAATATAGTCGCAACAAGGACACGCTATTTGCAAAGTGTTCGCTTAGAATTAAACAAAGAGTTAAATTTTGCTATAATTATCGCCTAAATACAAATGTTATAACTGTTGTTGAGCGTAATTAATTATTAGTTAAGAGTGCATTGCAGTGGCACTCGCTACATTATATATAGCTAATACCACTGCTTATACATCAATCAAATAATGCCACTGTTTGGCGAGTAAGGGCAATCAGCTCACCCGATTGCGACCAAATACAGCCGTCTTCTAAGCCGTAACCACCTTTTGCATGATGGGTAATTGCTTCAAAGCCCAACCATTGACCAGGAGTTAAGTTAGGCGCTTGCACAAACTCTAGATACCACGACATGCTACTGGCAGGCGCTGGTTGTTTAAACATTTGTAATAAAGTAGGAGGCCATGCATCGGTTAGCGCTATAATATGTGCTTCAGTAATGGCCGCTGGAGTTTCTTTAAAGCGCATCCACCCACCTAAATGGGAGGTTTCTGCACTGCTAAAAGGCATAGCACCTTGTTGTGGGCATAAATCAACATGTTGAAAAAACTCCGGCATTTGCCCTTGTATAAATGGCAATGTATGGCGCTCATTAACTTCTTGTAAGCCTAACGACTTTGCAACGGGTACATTAATAGCTGAGTTGCGATTACTAGCAAAGCAGGCTTGTACAATTACACACACTTGCTCGTTTTGAATTGCTTTGGCCAGTACTTGAGTACTACTTTTGCCTTCACGCAGTATTTCTACCGATAAAGAAAATGGCGTATCGGCAAGCAGCGGGCCAACAAAGTTAGTACTTAAAGATAATAACCGGCGCTCACTATTTACTTGAGCTCTCATTGCTTGATATAAAAGTGCTGCAGATAACCCACCAAAAGCGGTGCGCCCTTGGCACCAATTAGCTTCAAACTGCATGGTGTTTGCCACATTATTAGTGTCGTCTTGATTATTAATATTAGCGGCTTGTTGCAGTAAATGATCGAAATTCATTAGTTAGCGTGTCCTTAAAAGTACGAATTACTAAATATATAACACAGCCAAACTTGTCAGACCAGCAATTAAAGTTCAATACAAACGGCGTAAAAACCAGCGTTGCTAGCAAATATTGCACTTTATTTAGCTTATTTTGTAAAAAAATCAAAAAAAATGATATTTTTTTCATTTTTACAGTTGAATTAAGTTTGCAGCATCCCTATTAACTAGTCATCGAACGTATTAACGAATATTGAAGTTGGAGAAATTTCATGGGTAGAATTATTGGAATAGACTTAGGTACTACAAACTCTTGTGTTGCAGTACTTGATGGTGGCAAAGCACGTGTTATTGAAAACGCGGAAGGCGATCGCACAACCCCGTCTGTTATTGCTTATACGCAAGACGGTGAAACTTTAGTTGGTCAGCCAGCTAAACGTCAAGCGGTTACTAACCCAACAAACACAGTATTTGCTATTAAGCGTTTAATTGGTCGTCGTTTTGAAGACGAAGAAGTACAACGCGATATCGGCATCATGCCATTTAAAATTGTTAAAGCCGATAACGGTGATGCATGGGTTGAAGCGGGCGGCGAAAAACGCGCTGCACCACAAATCTCTGCTGAAATCCTGAAAAAAATGAAGAAAACGGCTGAAGACTTCTTAGGTGAAGCAGTAACTGAAGCGGTTATCACAGTACCGGCATACTTTAACGATTCACAGCGTCAAGCTACAAAAGATGCGGGTCGTATTGCTGGCCTTGAAGTTAAACGTATCATCAACGAGCCAACTGCTGCAGCACTTGCTTACGGCATGGACAAAAACCGTGGTGAAAACATTGTTGCAGTATACGACTTAGGTGGCGGTACTTTCGATTTATCAATTATTGAAATTGATGAAGTTGAAGGCGAGCACACGTTTGAAGTACTTGCTACAAATGGTGACACGCACTTAGGTGGTGAAGATTTCGATAACCGCGTAATCAACTACCTAGTAGCTGAATTTAAGAAAGACCAAGGTCTAGACTTAAAAACTGACCCACTTGCAATGCAACGTGTTAAAGAAGCTGCTGAAAAAGCGAAGATTGAACTATCTTCTGCACAATCTACAGAAGTAAACCTTCCGTATGTAACTGCAGATGCAACAGGTCCTAAGCACATGAACGTGAAACTAACACGTGCTAAGCTTGAGTCACTTGTTGAAGACTTAGTAACTAAGTCAATTGAACCATTAAAACGTGCACTTGCTGATGCTGATTTATCAGTAAGCGACATCAACGACATTATTCTTGTTGGTGGCCAAACACGTATGCCTTTAGTACAAAAAACAGTTGCTGAGTTCTTTGGTAAAGAGCCACGTAAAGATGTTAACCCTGATGAAGCTGTTGCAGTAGGCGCGGCAATTCAAGGTGGTGTACTAGCTGGTGACGTTAAAGACGTACTATTACTAGACGTTTCTCCATTATCTCTAGGTATTGAGACAATGGGCTCGGTAATGACAGCACTAATTGAGAAGAACACCACGATTCCTACTAAGAAATCGCAAACTTTCTCAACAGCTGAAGATAATCAGTCTGCAGTAACAATTCATGTACTGCAAGGTGAGCGTAAGCGTTCAAGCGACAACAAATCTCTAGGTCAATTTAACCTAGAAGGTATTCGTCCAGCACAACGTGGTACACCACAAATCGAAGTAACATTCGATGTGGATGCCGATGGTATCTTACATGTATCTGCTAAAGATAAAGATACAGGTAAAGAGCAAAAAATTACGATTCAAGCATCTTCAGGCTTAAGTGATGAAGAAGTTGAACAAATGATTCGTGATGCTGAAGCGCATGCTGAAGATGACAAAAAATTCGAAGAGCTAGTAGCGACTCGTAACCAAGCAGATGCAATGGTTCACGGTACACGCAAGCAAATTGAAGAAGCTGGCGATGCACTTCCAAGTGAAGACAAAGAAGCGATTGAAGCGGCTGTAGTTGACCTTGAAACTGCTATTAAGAGTGACAAGAAAGACGAAATTGAAGCTAAAACTCAAGCGCTTGCTGAAAAGTCTCAAAAGCTTATGGAAATTGCACAAGCTAAAGCTCAACAAGGTTCAGCTGACGCAGGCGAGCAACAACAATCTGCTAAGCAAGATGACGACGTAGTTGATGCAGAGTTTGAAGAAGTTAAAGACGACAAGTAATTGTTGCTTACGCTTCTAGCTAACACAAAGCACTGTAACTTAGTTAAGTGTTTACGTTAGAATGAACGATTGAGGCGCGCAGGCAATAGCTTGACGCGCCTTTTGCATGAGAATTAGGTGGTAAATCGATACGATTTATCGGTTTATCAAGCAGCCTAGCTGCAAATAGAAAAGAGTAGTGTGGTAGATATGTCAAAACGCGATTATTACGAAGTCCTCGGCGTAAGCAAAGATGCGAGTGAGCGAGACATTAAAAAAGCGTATAAACGCTTAGCGATGAAATATCATCCAGATCGTACTTCAGGCGACAAAGAGCTTGAAACAAAGTTTAAAGAAGTAAAAGAAGCTTACGAGATATTAACTGACGCGCAAAAACGTCAAACTTACGACCAATACGGCCATGCAGCTTTTGAACAAGGTGGCGGCGGTGGTGGTCATGGTGGTTTTGGCGGCGGTCATGGCGACTTTGGCGATGTTTTTGGTGACGTATTTGGCGATATTTTTGGTGGCGGCGGTGGTCGACGTCAATCTCGTCAGCAACGTGGATCTGATTTGCGTTACAACATGGACTTAAGCTTAGAAGAAGCGGTTCGTGGTAAAGAAGTCGAAATTAAAATACCAACCTGGGTAGGTTGTGATCCATGTGATGGCAGCGGTGCAAAAGCCGGATCCAAGCCTAAAACATGTACTACGTGTCATGGTGCTGGGCAAGTACAAATGCGCCAAGGCTTTTTTGCTGTTCAGCAAACGTGTCCTACGTGTCAGGGGCAAGGTCAGATTATATCTAACCCTTGTGATAGCTGTCATGGACAAGGCCGCGTAGAAAAAACGAAAACCTTATCGGTTAAAATTCCTGCGGGTGTTGATACCGGCGATCGTATTCGCTTAACGGGCGAAGGCGAAGCGGGAATGCATGGTGCGCCTTCTGGCGACTTGTACGTGCAAGTATCTGTTCGTGAACACCGTATTTTTGTACGTGACGCAAATAACTTACATTGTGAAGTTCCTATTAGCTTTACTACAGCGGGTCTTGGTGGCGAAATTGAAGTGCCAACACTTGATGGTCGCGCTAAGCTTAAAATTCCTTCTGAAACACAAACGGGCAAAATGTTCCGTATGCGTGGCAAAGGCGTTAAATCTGTTCGCAGTGGTGCAATAGGCGACTTAATTTGTAAAGTGGTTATTGAAACACCAATAAACCTGAACGAACGTCAGCGTGAATTATTAAAAGAATTAGAAGAAAGCATGGGCAAAGATAGCTCAAAAAACCGTCCTAAAGAGCAAGGCTTTTTTGATGGTGTTAAAAAGTTTTTTGATGATTTAACTAAATAATTAATGTGTTTTATAATATTAAACGGCGCTTTTTAGAGCGTCGTTTTTTTTGCTTAAAATAATAGCGTAGCAACATATGACACCAGCAATAGAGTTACTGAAAAAACAAAAAATTGGTTTTGAATTATTAAGCTATGAGCACGATCCAAACACCACTAACTTTGGCCTTGAAGCAGCCCAAAAGCTAAACCTTAATAGGGATCAGGTTTTTAAAACCATAGTGCTGGAAAACCAAGATGGACAGCTCATAGTCGCCATTACACCTGTTTCTCAGCAAGTTAACTTAAAGCTGCTTGCCTCATTGTGTGGCGCTAAAAAGGTAGCTATGGCTGCGGCAAAAAAAGTGCAAGCAAGCACAGGTTATGTATTAGGAGGCGTGAGCCCACTGGGACAAAAAAAACGTCTTGCTACTTTTTTGCACAGCAGCGCTGCACAATTTGCATGTATTTATGTAAGTGCCGGTAAACGAGGCTTAGACATTGCAATTAACCCCCATGAGTTAGCCAAATTAACAGCAGCAGTGTTGGGGGAGTTTTAATCAGCATTGATTTTATAACGCTTAGTTAATTAAATTACTGCAAAAATGGAGGACAAATGGCAAAGCCAAATAAAAAAGGGCCAACCAAAACGGTCGATATATTTTGCTCAAGCTGCAGGGCACCTTTATTTAAGTATCGTAAAGGGGGAAAAGGTGCGTTAGTTAAATGTTTTATTGAGCGCATTAGCCAAGATTATACTAAGCAGCCTTGTATTTGCCCAAAATGCGAACGCCCATTTGCGCGGCCTGCAATTATTAAAGGCACAGCTGCATATAAAATGATTGGTGGAAAAGTTACTTTTAAATAAGGCATCTGTTTATTTCAATATTCCGATTAGGGCGGACATAAGCCCTTGATTGAATTTGCTACATTGATAAACTTAACCGGTTTTGCTGTTTCAATGATTGAAAAATACCCTCCCCACGGATCGGGCCAGTCAATTGGGTTTTTAAAATGGAAAAGGATAGACGTGTGATTGCACTTTTATTTGATATTGTAGGTATGACGGGTACTGCTTTAGTAGTGGGTTCATTTTTTTTGTTACAACTAAATAAAGTATCACCAGCGAGTTTGCTTTATAACATGATGAACTTAACCGGCGCTATATTGCTGCTTATTAGTCTTTGTTATAACTTTAATTTAGCCAGTTTTGTAATTGAAATATTTTGGATTGCAGCCTCTTTAATTGGTTTATATAAATATGTTAAAAATAAACCAAAGCTAGGCAAAGCTTAATTATACTTTTATACCGTGAAATTGCCTTATTTCACGGTTTTTATGTTTTTAATACAATTGTTAACAAAAAGTTTATATCTCTCTTTGCATTATGCAGATAAACTATACCCCATTATTAATAGCTAACATTACCCGTTTTATAGGCGTTTATGTTCTTCATTCCTAAAAAAATTATTTTCGCATTTTTATTGCTACTCTTGTTGTTAACAGTCACTTTTTGGTTTGGTCGAATACATGACTTAGAGCAAGCAAAAAAACAAGCCGACCAACAAGTAAGCCAATTAAATAACTACATTGATAATGAGCTTGCTCGATTTGCTGCGATCCCGCAATTACTCACCAATAACAACTTACTCATTCGCTTTACTAATAATGAAGAAGAGCATTATAGCGCTATTAACAACTACTTAGCGGATATACAAAAAGCCAGTGGCGCATCTGATATTTATATACTTAATACTCAGGGCGAGGTCGTTGCGAGTAGCAATTGGCAGGCCGATTATACATTTTTAGGGAGTAACTTTTCATTTCGACCGTATTTTAAACAAGCATTTGCGGGTGAAAAGGTAGCTTATTTTGCGCTTGGTCAGCGTTCAAAAGAGCGTGGATTATATTTTTCGCAGGCTATTTATCATGAAGGTAAAGCAATTGGGGTTGTGGCGCTAAAAGTAAATGTTGCTAAGTTTGAAGACGACAGATCGCTGCTTAATACGGCAGCAGGTAGTCATTTTTATTTACAATTAGCAGATAATGTTATTGCTATGTCGGATGAGCCTAATTGGCGTTTAAACAGTTTTCAAGAGCTGGATATTGCAGCCAGGCGGGAAATAAATCAACGTCGTGCTTATTTAGATTACCAGCCTGGTCTTATTCCTTTACAACAATTTAATAGCCAAGATATTACACAATTTAAAATTGCTAAGCGTTTATATGTAGTGGCCTCTAAGCCATTAAAACATTTTAATGCTCAAATGAGCGTATTAGTAGATGTTTCTAACATAGCGGCCATGCAGTTACCTCGGTTATTATGGTTGATGATTTTTTATTGTGTGTTTATTTTTATTGTTTATAGTTTACTTGCACGCTTTGCCGGTTATAAAAAACTACTTTATTCTAGGCACAGTTTAGAGCAAAAAGTGATTGAGCGTACCCAAGCACTTGAAAAAGCTCAAACCG
The DNA here is from genome assembly GCF_014163535.1 of Pseudoalteromonas sp. SR45-4. Lineage (NCBI taxonomy): Bacteria > Pseudomonadati > Pseudomonadota > Gammaproteobacteria > Alteromonadales > Pseudoalteromonadaceae > Pseudoalteromonas > Pseudoalteromonas sp. SR45-4. The sequence continues at coordinate 17,691 of NZ_JACJDO010000020.1, read as the reverse complement.
CTCTAGTGCAGTCTGCAAAACTTGCCACCATAGGGCAATTAAGCGCTGGCATAAACCACGAAATTAACCAGCCTTTGTGTGCCATGAATGCTTATTTAGCCAGTGCAAAGATATTGCTCAATAAAGGTAAGTTAACAGCATTAAACGAAAACTTAGTCATTATTGAGGGCTTAGTAGAGCGGGTGCATAAAATTGTTGCGCAATTAAAACACTTTAGTAAACCTTCAAAAATGCAACTGAGACCGCACCCTTTGTCGGCATTATTAAATAACGCTTTAATGATCACTCATTCACAACTAAAACAAGATGATATTAGTGTTATTCCTCCGCAGTTTGAGCAAAATATTACCGTTTTGGTCGACTCGCTTAAGTTTGAACAAGTATTAGTTAACGTTATTACTAATGCATCGCAGGCAATGAGTAACTGCGCAACGCGGCAATTAAGTTTTGAAGTTGAATGCTTTGATGGACGCGTAAAACTATCGATATTAGATACAGGATCTGGCATAGAACACCATACTTTAGGCTCTATTTTTGAACCATTTTATAGTACCAAGTCGAGTACCGGTTTAGGCCTTGGTTTATCAATATCTAAGCAAATCATCGACTCGTTTGATGGTCGTTTAAGTGCGCATAATCGCCCAGAAGGGGGGGCGCAGTTTATTATTTGTCTTTGGAGTACTGCGGAGTCACAACATGATTGAGCCACTGCTTTGTAAGCAGGTAATGGTTATTGATGATGAGGCGATGATCCGCGATTCGTTAAATCAATTACTCACTTTGGAAGGCTACCAAGTTCAATGTTTTAGTGATGGGGCAACGGCGCTTAGTCGCTTAAGCCGAGGCTATAGCGGCGTGGTCCTTAGCGACATTAATATGCCAGCAATGGACGGGCTTACGTTACTTGAGCAAATAAAAGCGTTTGATAGTGAGTTACCGGTTATATTTTTAACTGGGTATGCCGATGTGTCGGTGGCGGTAAAAGCGATGCAGTTAGGCGCTTATGATTTATTTGAAAAACCCCTTAACGAGCATTTAATAGATTGTATTGCCAGAGCGTGCGATAAACGCAGCCTGGTAATGGAAAACCGCGCTCTTAAACGCGCGGTAGAAAAAACCTCAGCGCCGGGTGTGCGTATTTTAGGTGATACGCCTAAAATGCAGCACATGATGAAGCTGCTTAATACCGTGATAGATACTCCTGCAGATATATTAATTGAAGGTGAAACTGGGACTGGCAAAGAGCTGGTTGCACGTTACTTACACGACCACAGTAACCGTTCAAGCTGTCAATTTGTAGCGATTAACTGTGGTGCTGTGCCAGAGCAGCTCATAGAAAGTGAACTGTTTGGTGCTGTAAGCGGTGCATACACTGGGGCCACAAAAAATAGAAAGGGTAAATTTGAATTTGCCCAAGGTGGCACTGTTTTTTTAGATGAAATAGAAAGCACCCCGTTGTCGTTACAAGTAAAGTTACTGCGTGTACTAGAGGAGCGAAAGGTAACGCCGGTTGGCGCTAATCATACCGTTAACTTAGATATTCGCATTGTTGCTGCTACTAAAGTTGATTTGCTGGCATTGGTGAATGAAGGTGGGTTTAGAGCCGATTTATATTATCGCCTTAGTTTGGTCAAAGTAAGCATTCCAGCGCTGCGCGATCGAAAAGCTGATATTCCTTTATTATTTAAGCATTTTAGCTCAATTGCGGCAACGCGGTTTTATAAACCACTTGGCGCATTAAATGTAGAGTTAGAACAACGTTTATTAGCCTACGACTGGCCAGGTAACGTGCGTGAACTAAGAAACCAAGCAGAACGAGCAGTATTGTTAGGGCCTGAATTAGCATTTGCGCAAAGTGATTCAGCTGATCAACAAGTGTTATCACAAGATTTAAGTTTGGCCGAAAAGGTCAGTTATTATGAGCAATCTTTAATAGAAGAAGCGTTAGAGCGTAACCATGGCAGTATAAAAAACACCATGGGCACGCTGCAAATTGCGCGTAAAACCTTGTACGACAAAATGAGTAAATATGGTCTAAATCGGGATATGTTTACTGATTAGGGCATGTAGTAGTGTGCGATAAAGGTGATGTTTTTAAATAAAAGCGTGCGGATATCCGCACACTTTTTTGCTTTAAAAACAGTGTTAATCATTTAACTTGCTGAAATTTATGTTTATTTAGTAGTTGGCCATCATTTTGCTTAATGGGTGTACAACAATAAGTAGATTCTAATTTTTAGGACACATGATGATAAACAACACACACGTTAAACGCTCTGCGCTTACTTTATTGTGTAGCATAACTGCCTTACCTAATATGGTATTAGCTGCTGAATATTCTGTGTATGGTAAAGCAGAAGTACAAATAGCTAAAACCGATACAGGCGTTATGCGCTACGCCGATGAAGGCACACAAATAGACGCGCCATTTTCACGCATAGGGATCAAAGGACAACACACACTTAACGAGTACGTTAGCGCAGTATTTAAATACGAAGTACAAGTAAAGGGCTTTGAACATGACGATACTAACGAGCCGTTTGCAGCGCGTAATACCTATTTAGGTTTAAAAGGAGCGTTTGGTGAAATAGTTGTCGGTAGAAACGATACCCGCTTTAAATACTCAGAAGGTAAGCTGGATAATTTTAACGAAACACAAGCCGATATAGCACAAGTTATTGCTGGGCAAGACCGCCTTGGCGATACCATCACTTACACTTCAAGCTATTGGCATAATGCTCAGTTTTCATTTACTTATGCCCCCAAAGACGATAATAAAGATAACCAAGCGGGTTTTGCCGCTACACTTATTTACGGTGATCGTAATTTAAACAATACGCCATATTATATTTCTTTAAGCCATGTTGACTCACTTAATAATATTAAAGCGAGTCGGATTGCAGGTGTTTATAAGTTTGAGCAGTTACAGCTAGGTGCTTTGTATCAACACTCAGAGTCAATAGATGGCACTAAATCAGGCAATGGCTATGTACTAAGTGCAAGCTATACCTTAGATAAATGGGTTCCTAAATTACAGTTTGCAAAAGATGACTCAGCACTGCGTCAAGAGTCAGAAGCCACTCAGTGGAGTACAGGTTTAGACTATGTATTTGATAAACAAACCACGGCTTATCTTTTATATACAGACTTAGACTTAGAAGAAAACGCCGATAGCAGCTTAGCGCTTGGTCTTAGGTACAAATTTTAAGGTTTGGATAAATGACACAACAAATTTTGCAAAATAACGCGCCTAAAAACCAATTTAAGCAATGGTTATTACTGCTACTTGGGCCAAGCATAATGCTATTGACCTGTTTACTCGATCCCCCTACGGGCATGTCCAGTGCAGCGTTTAAAACTGCTGGGTTAGCATTTTGGATGGCGTCGTGGTGGGTAAGCGAAGTAGTGCCTATTCCGGCGACTGCTTTATTGCCACTTGTTATATCGCCACTGGCTGGTATAGCAGGTATGAAAAGTGTAGCCGCGCCTTATGCTCATCCATTAATATTTTTATTTTTAGGTGGGTTTTTAATTTCTATCGCAATGGAGCGCTGGGGGTTACATAAACGCATAGCACTGAGCACTATGCTGTATGCAGGCACTAAGCCTAGCTTGCAGATTTTAGCTATGATGCTAGTTACGGCCTTTTTATCTATGTGGATGTCAAACACAGCTACCGCAGTGATGATGTTACCAATAGCCTTGTCTATTACACATTTAGTAAAGCAGTCAGATCCTAGCAATGAAGGGTTTGGTAAAGCTTTACTACTTTCTATTGCTTATGGTGCCAGTATTGGTGGTATTGCAACATTAATCGGTACTCCGCCGAATGCATTAATGGCGGCTTATTTGTCCGACAGCTACCAAATAGAAATTGGCTTTGCACAATGGATGCTAGTGGGTGTGCCACTGGCGGTAAGTATGCTGTTTATTAGTTGGATTTGGCTTACAAAGTTTGCTTATAAAGTAGACGCAGGTATTAAAAATAATCAAAAAATAGACACCAAAGCTGTATTTACTGAACAATTAAAAGCACTTGGTGAAATGCAACGCGCCGAAAAAGGCGTGTTATTTGTATTTGTGCTTGCTGGTGCGTGTTGGATATTTAGACCTTTGCTAGGCGAGTTTAGTGGTTTGAGTATTTCAGACACCACTATTGCGATTGCCGCGGCGCTATTATTATTTGTATTACCTGCAAATAAAGGCACTAACGAGCGTATTTTAGATTGGGAAAGTGCTGCTAGAGTACCTTGGGGCGTATTATTATTGTTTGGTGGTGGCTTAACACTTGCCTCGCAAATAAAGTCATCGGGCTTGGCGCAATATATTGCACAAATGATTCAAGGTGCGAGTGCTATTCCTCTCGTTATGAGTATTTTAGTGGTCGTTGCATTAATTACATTTTTAACCGAAATCACCAGTAACACCGCCACCGCGGCTGGTTTTTTACCCTTACTTGGCCCCGTTGCAGAATCGATTGCAGGCTCACCACTTGTGTGGGTTATTCCGGCGGCGATTGCCTGTAGTTGTGCATTTATGATGCCAGTAGCCACCCCGCCAAACGCAATTGTGTTTGGCTCAGGGCAAATACAAATGCGCGACATGATACGCGCAGGCTTTGTGCTTAATATTGTGGCAATTGTTTTAATTACTTTAGTAACAATGACAATTGCAGCGCAAGTATTTGGCTTTTAAATTACGCAGCTATTGGCTGCTAAACAACAGCCAATAGCTGCAACAGTTACCACTTAGTTCCAACCAAAACCAGAGTAGTTTTGTATATAGTTCAATACTATGCAAAATTACTCTTTATTGCTCGTATTACAGAACAAGGTTATAGTCTCAAATAACTTTAAAATTTGAGTAATCTATTTTGACTATCGACGCACCGCAAACACCTTCGTTAACTGCACAATTTGATGAGTTACAACAGTACTTTATAAAAACTCCTTACTTGTCGATTAATAAACGCATCACAGTGTTAAAGCAATTGCGCAGTCGTGTTGTAGAGTTTGAGCAAGAGCTGATAGACGCAGTATCAAAAGACTTTGGTTATCGCACCGCATTTGACACCTTGCTAGGCGATATATTACCCACCATGCAAGCCTTAGCGCACACCATAAAAAAACTACCAAAGTGGTCTAAACCAAGCAAGCGATCAGTAGGTTTAAGCTTATGGCCTTCAAAGGTGAGCGTAACATACCAGCCTAAAGGCGTGGTTGGCATTATAGCGCCTTGGAATTACCCAATACAGCTTGCCATTGTGCCTGTTATTACCGCATTGGCAGCGGGTAATCGTACAATGTTGAAGCTCAGTGAGTTTACCCCCCACACCAATCAAGTGCTTGAAAAGCTATTTAGTGGTGAACTAGAGCAGCATTGTAAAATAATACAAGGGGGGAGTGACGTTGCTAGTGAGTTTTCATCGCTGCCATTTGCACACCTGTTTTTTACAGGCTCAATTGCGGTAGGTAAGTTAGTAATGGGCGCTGCAAGTGCTAATTTAACGCCAGTTACCTTAGAGCTTGGCGGTAAATCGCCTGTTATTATTACTGAAAAAGCAGATATTAAAAAAGCGGCGCAAGCAATACTCTTTGGTAAAATGGCCAATGCTGGTCAAATTTGTGTTGCCCCCGATTATGTATTTGTACCCAAAGAGCTTGAGCATCAGTTGGTGCAACACTTGTGTGAATTATATAAGAAACACTACAAACAAGGGGTAGAAGGTAAAAATTTAACCTCTATTGTAAGCGATGCTCACTATGCACGCTTATCTGGCTATTTAGAACAAGCACAGCAGCTAGGCGCAACCATAATTAAACCTCTTGAAGATAACCAGCAAGACCCAGATAAACATCGAATGGGGCTAAATATTGTCACCCAAGTAACCGATGAAATGCAATTAATGAAAGATGAGCTATTTGGCCCAATATTACCTGTAATGAGTTACACCAACTTAGAGCACGCAATAAGTTATATAAAGCAGCATCATCACCCATTAGCCTTGTATATTTTAGGGCAAAATAAACAAATTCAAGAATATATTATAAAGCAAACACTAAGTGGTACTGTTGCGGTTAACGACACCTTAGTGCAAGTAACTGCCGATGATGCGCCGTTTGGTGGAGTGGGGCATTCTGGAATGGGGCATTATCATGCTAATGAAGGGTTTTTAACCTTTAGCCATGCTAAAAACACGCTGGTTTCTGGATCATTCAATCCACGTATCGGCATGCTACTTAAACAAAGCAAAGTACTAATTAAGTTATTAAAGTGGCTTTATATTAAAAAGTAGTGAATATAACAAAAAGGCTAAACTCATCTTACTGCATTAGTTAGTATTAGCGAGCTTAGCCTTGTTATTTAAACGCTGTTTTAGAGCAATTAATTAAAACAGCGTTTAAAGCAGTTTATTAAAACAACCGCCCTTCACCAGCGTAAGTGCCGGCTAAAATTCTGGCATAAATAGCGTCGGCTTTTTCTTTTGCTTCTTCAACTTCTTTAGGCAGCATTTTTTGCTCGTCGAGCTTGCGACTATGGCTTGCTTGCATATTGCCGTTATACTCGGCAATGGTGTTCCAAATATATGACTTTTCTAAATTCTTAGGCATGCCTAAGCCTTCAAAGTACATTAAAGCTAAATTAAATTGCGCCAAAGTATAATTATTGGCTGCAGCTTTTTCATACCACGTTTTAGCAAGTTCATAATCTACGCTTACGCCATCACCATTGGCATACATAACGCCTAGGTTAAATTGTGCAGCGGGTAGGTTTTTGTTTGCCGCTTGTTCAAATAACTTTATTGCCATTTGTTTGTCGAGTTTTACCCCGTTGCCTTCATCGTATAAAACAGCGAGAGCAAACATAGAATCAGGGTGGTTTTTTGCTACCCCTTGTTGGTAAAGTTGAGCAGCTTTACGGTAGTCACGCGTTACACCATAACCACCTTCATATAATTTACCCAGCTCATAAATACCAGGGGCAAAGCCTTTATCTGCTAGGTAATTAAACTCTTTTAGTGCTTGTGCAAACTCGCCTTCATTAGCGGCTTTGATCCCTTCCTCCAACCCGGCATGAGCGAAAGGGCTGCTAAGTAAAATGCCAGCTAGGAGTAAGGTTTTTAAATTAAACTGTGACATAAGAATGTCTCCAATAAGTGATAGTTGCAATGTGTATTATTTAAACATTATTCTATTTAAAATTTTTGTGCTAAATGAGGTAATGCAACGTTTAAAGATTAAGTGCAAAGTTTATTGCTTGTTATGTTTTACGCTGGCCTTAGTATTAAGCACCGCATTAGCAAATGCAAAGTACGCTTATTATAGCCTAAAGCCGAGCAGAGTTGTTTTAGCAGTGTAAGATACAGATATTACAAAAAATTTAAAGCAGTAAAAAAGCCCTTTCGGGCTTTTGGGTCATATCAACCGTCACTAATATGAAAAATGAAGATGTAGGCTAAGCTTTGTTTATTACAACCCGAGCAACATAAGTATTACGGGCTTATAAAAATAACAGCATCCGTGCTGAAAGTTCATCCTTGGGCACTGAGGTCGGCACATTTAACTTATGCGAGTGATTATCAGTTAGATTTAAATTAAAGTCAAATGCAAATAAAAACTATTATCAACTTTGTGTGTGCGCAGGAGAGTTATGTTAATTAAAATAAATACAAAAAAAATAATACATTTAATGATAGCCGTCAGCTTTGTACTTTTAGCTAGCTGCTCTACTTCTTTTGCTTATAACAATTTACCTTGGCTATCATCATTTTGGGTAGATGACTACATAGACCTAAACAGTAGCCAAGCAAAACAACTTAAAATTATAATTAAACAAACCCGTAATTGGCATCGTCAGGTAGAGCTGCCTAAGTACAAGCAAGATCTTATCAAGTTACAAAAAACATTTAATAGTGAGTTTAATATCAGCGATTTAACACAGCAGGTTACTGTAGCTAAATTGCATTGGAGCAATTTATTAATACAGGTTAAAGCGCCTTTAATCGAATTGGCTAAAACACTTAGTACTAAGCAACAACAAGAGCTTGTAACTAACATACAAGCTAACTTAGCTGACGAGTTAAAACAGTATCAAGAGCAAACGGCGCAACAACTAAGCGAGGAGCGCCTAAAAGAGCAGCTTAATTATTATAAAGATTGGTTAGGGAAATTAACTAAGCAGCAAACCCAGCTTATAACATTGGCTAACGAGCAGCATATTAATACCTTTGTGCTTTGGCAGCGCTATAAGCAAAATAGGTTAAACGCACTGCAACACGCTTTTAATTATGAATTACGTAATGTTGAGCAGTTTGATCAGCAAATGGGCATTATAATTACCGAGCGTGAATATTTTATTAGTGAAGAATTAGCGGCCAAAAACCAAGCTAATTTAATGGCTCATGTAAATTTACTTGTTAGTTTAAATAGTACTTTATCGGATAAACAACGCCGCCACGTAAATAAGCACTTTGCTGAGTTGATAGAGACTGTGGATGATCTTATTGCTGATTAGGTTTTTTGCGCAGTACAGTAACGAATTTTTATATAATTATTTACCAGCAGGGCTGCTATTGTAGGTAAACTATTTTGTTATATTTATGTTTCACGCTAAACTAATTTTTTATTTTTTATCAAGTTTCATAAATGGATATAGCAGCACTTAATAGTACAGAGTTTTTAAGGAAAAATGTTCTCAAATGGGTCAGCTTATGCTTTGGTTGCTTGGCGTTGGTATTTTCAGGTTTTAATCTTGCTGTGAATAATTTAAGTGTGCTTGGTTATTTTGAAGCTGTTTTTGCGCTGTATTGTTTTTGCATTTATTTTCGTTTGGGTAAACACCCGGTGCAAGTTTGGCAGTCTGTTGTTATGTGTGCCTTTATTTCTTTTATTGTGGTTTTTGGGGCTTATATAGCCACGCTTAATAATGCGGTGTTTGTTTGGGCGTTGGTGCTGCCTACTATGTATTATTTATTGCTAGGAAAAAACTATGGATTTATTTTTTCTATGGTTTTGCTTAGCTTACAAAGTATTGTATTAATGAATAAATCCTCGTTAGCTCCTTTTACTTCTCTGAATTTATATTTAAATATATTATTTGCTTATATTGTTATTTGGGCTATTTCACATACATTTGAAAGCAACCGCGCACAGTTTTCAAAAAGACTTAAAAACCTTGCCATGCTTGACCCTCTGACCGGAGCGGGTAATCGTTTGGCAATGAATCATTATTTTTCGGTTGAGTTACATGAGCGTACCCAGCTTTACTTATTTTTAGTTGATTTAGATTTTTTTAAGCAAATAAATGATAAATACGGCCACGATGTGGGCGATAAAGTACTGATAGAAGTAGCCACGCTATTAAAGGTCACTTTTGCTAAAGGTTATGTTTTTAGGATCGGGGGCGAGGAGTTTGCACTTATAAGCTCGTTTAATAGTGAGCATGCAGCGCTTGCTGTTGCCGAAAAAGTAAGAGCAGCACTGGAAAATAAATACATAAACGTTGATAACTATAAAATAAACCTAACAGCAAGTATTGGCGTTGCACGTTATAAACCCCAACAATCACTCAATGAATTGCTTAAAGCAGCCGATAAACAGCTTTATAAAGCCAAAGATTTAGGGCGCAATAGCGTTTATTATCCAGCGGTTAAAAGTGACAAAACAGCGCTTATATAACGATTAATACATGTGATCAAAATTTGGGATACTGTTTTCCCAAATCGGTTTATCTTTGCCTAAATACTCGCGCACAGCATCAAAAAATAGTCGCGTTCTGACCGGTAAGTCGCGGTGCGGATATAGCGCATACATAGCACTGTGGTCCATTATTTTTATATTGGTAAGTAATGGCACTAACTCGCCATCAATAACTTCGTTATCGAGTAAAAATGCAGGCGCCAAAAAGTAACTGGTGCCAGAGAGTGTTTTCATTAGCAATACTTCAGCGTCGTTAGCCCGAAACACACTCCTTATTTTTTGCTCGCAAGCCTCACCTTTATCGTTATAGTAATTTATTGCATCCACTCTAAATGCATTGCTTTTATAGCTTGCCGCCGGTAATTGAGCCAGATCGCTCATAGTTTTAGGCATGCCATAGGTTTTTACAAATTCAGGTGTTGCTAATATTAATAAACGATTACGGGCAATTTTACGCGCAATGAGCGATGAATCTTTTGGCTCGCCAATTCTAAATGCTAAATCAAACCCTTCAGATACTATATCGACCAAGCGGTCATCTAAACGTAATTCTACTTCTACTTGTGGAAAGCGTTTTTGAAAATCATTAATAACAGGTTGTAAATAACGGCGACCAATAATGGTTGATGCTGTTATTTTTAATAATCCACGCGGCTCTTGGTGATAGTTTTCGGCCATGCGCAGGGTTTCACCTAGCAGCTCTCTAAGGTCGGCTGCTTTTTTTATCATCTCGGCGCCCGCTGCAGTAAGCGAAAAAGAACGTGTTGTTCTGTTTAACAACCTCACGCCAAGCTCATCTTCTAAGCGGCTAATTTGTTTTGATATAACGGAGCGGTCAATATTACGTATTTCAGCTGCTTTGGCAAAAGAGCCTTGTTCAACCACTTCAAGTAACATTAAAAGTCGACTAGTTGTATCCATAATATTACCTAAAATAGTTTATTGATGCCATTTTGGCATTAATGAATTTAGAAATCTATTATTTTTGTCAGCACGATTGTTCCGTACCATGCAACGCTAATTATAAAGGAGCGTCGTAATGAACAAACATTTAATTGCTGTAGCACTGGCTACAGCATCCTTAACACTTACAAGTTGTGCCGATGAAAGCACGGCTCAGTCGGCTCCAACAGCGCAACATCAGCCAATAGATGTTGCCAAGGTTATTGTTAAACCGGTACAAAGCTGGCACACCTACACAACTCGCTTAGAATCGCCTCAAGAAGTTGCTTTAATGCCACGAGTATCGGGTGTTATCGACAGCATCGAGTTTAACGAAGGCGACTTGGTAAATAAGGGCGACGTGTTATTTCAATTAGATAACCGTTCATTTACAGCCAAGGTTGCCAGCCTTGAGGCGCAAGTTAACAGTGCAAAAGCAGCGCTTGAACAAGCAAGCAGTGAAGCAACCCGTGCGGTACGCTTAACGCAGCGTAAAGCTATTTCAACTGAGCAAGCACAAGCACGTACTTCAACACTGCGCCAACGCGAAGCGCAACTAGCGGCGCTACAAGCACAGTTAACATCGGCGCAGCTTGATTTAGAATTTACCTCAGTTGTATCGCCTATAGATGGCATTATTTCGCGCGCTAATATTACTAAAGGTAATAATATTTTAGCGGGGCAAAGCGTATTAACGTCGATTGTTTCAAATGAAAAAATGTACGCTTATTTTGATATAGACGAGCGCACTTGGAATTCATCGTTTAATGATGTTAGTGCAGCAAGCCGCCAACCTGTGGTAATGCAAAAGGTAGGTCAAGATGATTTTGCTTATTCAGGTTACATCAACTTTATTGACAACCAAATTAACGCCGCTACGGGTACTTTACGCGTGCGAGCAGTGTTTGCAGATAATAGCGGGCAGTTACGTGCAGGCTCGTTTGCACGTATTAAGTTAGCCGCAAACGCCATTACTGACACTGTAATAGTGCCAGATAGAGCAATAGGTACAGATTTAAAAAATCGCTTTGTACTTACGGTCGGCGAAAACAATGTTCTGCAATATAAATTAGTAACCGTTGGAGAGCGTTATGGCTCATTACGCGCGATTACTGCAGGCCTTACAGAGGGTGATGTGATTGCTGTAAATGGCCCCGCTCGCGTCGGACCTGGTATGCCAATTTCTCCTAATACCGTCACTATTGATACCAGTGGAATTGCATTTACTTTAGGTAATAGCAACAACCAGTTAGTCGCTAAACAATAAGGTTTATTGATGAAGTTTTCGCACTTTTTTATCCAGCGCCCAATATTTGCGGCGATGTTGTCGTTAATCATTTTAATAGCAGGGGGAATTTCATTATTTCAACTGCCAGTAAGTGAATACCCGGAAGTTGTTCCACCTACCGTAGTGGTAACAGCCAGTTACCCGGGGGCAAACCCAACCGTTATTGCACAAACGGTAGCAACGCCATTAGAGCAAGAAATTAATGGCACCGAAAACATGTTGTATATGTTTTCACAAGCCACTAGTGATGGTCGTATGACCTTAACGGTGACGTTTGCGCTTGGCACTGATTTAGACCGAGCACAAGTACAAGTACAAAACCGAGTAAATAGCGCATTGCCGCGTTTACCACAAGAAGTACAGCGCTTAGGCGTGGTAGCCGAAAAGTCATCGCCCGACTTAACCATGGTGGTGCATTTATATTCTCCTGAAAACACCCACGATACAGCGTATCTATCAAATTATGCCGATTTAAATATTAAAGATGAAATAGCACGCTTATCGGGCGTAGGTGATATTCGCCTGTTTGGTGGCGGTAAATATTCTATGCGTGTGTGGCTTAATCCCGATGCTTTAGCATCGCGCGAGTTAACCGCATCGGATGTCGTAAGTGCACTGCGCTCACAAAACCAGCAGGTTGCTGCGGGTAGCTTAGGCGCTCAGCCAATTTCGAACGACAGCCAGTTTCAAATATTGTTAAATGTTAAAGGTCGTTTAAACAGTATTGAAGAATTTGAACAAGTTATTATTAAAGTAGGTGAGCAAGGGCAGTTAACCCGTTTATCTGATATAGCTCGTGTAGATTTAGGGCAAGACACTTATGCACTGCGCGCTGAGCTTGATAATCAACCAGCACTGGCTATGCCAATATTCCAACGCCCGGGTTCTAATGCAATTGAGCTCTCTGATCAAGTACGCGAAACCATGGCGCGTTTAGCGAAAGACTTTCCTACCGGTGTTGAATACGACATAGTGTACGACCCTACAGTATTTGTACGCGGCTCTATCGATGCGGTAATTACTACCTTGCTAGAAGCAATCGCATTGGTTGTTATTGTGGTGATTGTATTTTTACAAACATGGCGTGCATCTATAATTCCATTGATTGCGGTGCCTGTTTCACTCATTGGTACTTTTGCAGTGATGCAGTTGCTGGGAGTGTCTATTAATACCTTGTCGCTGTTTGGTTTAGTATTGGCCATAGGTATTGTGGTAGATGATGCCATAGTAGTGGTAGAAAACGTTGAGCGTAATATTGAAAAAGGTCTGTCGCCACTTGAAGCAACCCGCGTTGCCATGAGTGAAGTAACCGGCCCTATTATTGCAATTGCTTTGGTACTTAGTGCGGTATTTATTCCTACGGCGTTTATTACCGGGTTGTCGGGGCAGTTTTATAAGCAATTTGCCTTAACCATTACTATTTCTACTATTATTTCAGCTTTTAACTCGCTGACTTTATCTCCTGCACTTGCTGCATTATTACTAAAACCCCATGACGCAAAGCCAGACGCTTTTACGCGGTTGTTAAATAAACTATTTGGCCGTTGGTTATTTGCACCCTTTAATCGCGTGTTTAATCGTGGCGCTAAAGGCTACGAAAAACTGGTACAAAAGCTGATCCGCATGAGCGTGGTGGTCATGGTTGCTTACGTTGCTTTAGTGGGCGGTACTATTAAGTTATTTGACTCTGTACCCGGTGGCTTTATTCCACAGCAAGATAAACAGTATTTAGTGGCAATTGCACAGCTCCCTGATGCTGCGAGCCTAGATCGTACCGAAGCGGTTATTAAACAAATGCAACAAATAGCGCTAGAAGTGCCCGGCGTTGCACATACGGTTGCCTTTCCGGGGTTATCGGTTAATGGTTTTACCAACAGCCCTAACAGCGGTATTGTATTTACGCCCTTAGCTCCTTTTAGCGAGCGTACCGATCCGAGCCAGTCTGCCATGGCAATTGCAGCGCAACTTAATCAACGCTTTGCAGCAATTGACGAAGCATTTGTAGCGGTATTTCCGCCGCCGCCTATTCAAGGTTTAGGCACCACAGGTGGCTTTAAATTACAAATTGAAGATAGAGCAAACAAAGGTTTTGAAGCATTATTTAATAGCCTACAAGCGGTAATAACGAAAGCGCAACAAGACCCAGCATTAGTTGGCCTGTACTCAAGTTTTCGTATTCAAGTCCCACAAATGGATATAGATATAGACCGTGAACAAGCGCTTATTCAAGGCATACCGCTGGATGAAGTGTTTAATGCGTTACAGATATATTTAGGCTCAGTGTATGTAAACGACTTCAACTTATTTGGCCGTACTTACCAAGTAAATGCGCAAGCTGACGCCGATTATCGCGTTGATCCAGAACAAATATTGCATTTAAAAGTACGTAATCGTGCGGGTAATATGGTGCCATTAGGCTCGGTGTTAACGGTAACTCCTACCATAGGCCCAGACAGAGTAATGCATTACAACGGCTACCCAAGTGCAGAGCTTAACGGCAGCCCAGCGCCAGGTTATAGCTCAGATCAAGCACAAGTTGCGATTGAAAAAGTACTTGCCGATACGCTACCTTCAGGTATTGAATACGAGTGGACCGAAGTAACCTATCAGCAAGTGCTTGCGGGTAATACTATGGTGTATGTATTTCCGTTAGTGGTACTACTGGTATTTATGGTGCTGGCTGCACAATACGAAAGCCTACGTTTGCCATTGGCAATTATAATGATTGTACCTATGACCATATTTTCGGCGCTAATTGGCGTGTGGTTTGTGGGCTCAGACAACAACATATTTACGCAAATTGCATTAATTGTGCTGGTGGCTTTGGCCTCTAAAAACGCGATACTTATGGTGGAGTTTGCCAAAGATCAACACGAAACCGGTTTATCACATTTAGATGCCATGTTAGCGGCATGTCGAATGCGCTTACGCCCCATATTAATGACCTCAATAGCCTTTACCGCGGGCGTTGTACCATTAGTATTAGCAACGGGTGCGGGAGCCGAGATGCGCCACGCTATGGGTAATGCTGTATTTGCAGGCATGATAGGAGTAACCGTATTCGGCTTATTATTTACCCCGGTATTTTATATGTTAGTAGCCAATAAAAAGCAAAAAGCACAGCAGGTATCACATGATTAAATTAGTGCAAAAAAACCTTAAAACGTCGCTTACCACAAGCGCTATATTAATTGCTGCTATGTTATCGGGTTGCGCCGCTAAAATTGACGCTGCCAGCGAGCAAAACGTGGTTAGTGAGTTTATAGCTAGTGCCAATATAGCCAGCGAGCTTAATAATATTGATGAGACAAACTGGTGGCAAAAGCTAGAATCAGCTCAGTTAAATCAGTTGGTTACAGACGCATTAGCCAATAACCACAACTTACAAACCAGTCAGTTAGTACTTAAAAGCGCCTTGGCGCGCTTAGGCGAGCAACAAGCGCAGTATTTACCGCAAGGCGGGGTAGAAATTGGCGCGCAGCGCAGTGGTTTAGGCGATACTAACAGTCGTCAATCGAGTGCTAATTTAGCACTTAATTGGCAGCTCGATTTATTTGGTCGTATTACGGCATTGGTTGATGCAGCGAATGCATCGGCCATGAGCCAAGCCGAGCAAGTGCGTTTATTGCAAATTGAAGTGGTTTCGTCGGTTGTTAAAGGCTTTGTGAGCTATCAAGGTAATGTACAAAAGCAGCACATTGTTACGTTGCAAATAGACGCACTAGAGCAAAGTATTGCGGTACTTCAAGCCCAGGTTGATGAAGGCGTAGCAAACGAGCTTGATTTAAACCGTACTATGGCACAACTTAAGCAACAACAAGCACTAATGCCGGCAATTGAATACGCTAAGTATCGTGATTTATCTACACTGGCTGTGCTTAGCGGACGGCTAGCACAAAATGTTAAACTCACTAATGAGCAAGCCATTTTAGAGCATAAATTTACCGTATCGTTAAATGATGCTAATGAATCTATCGCACTTAGGCCCGATATTAGCCAAGCACTTTATGCATTTAGCCAAGCAAATAGTTTAAGTGTTGCTGCAAGTAAAGCGTTATTACCAGATATAAGCTTAAGTGGTTTTGCAGGCGTGCTTAGTATTGGTAGTAATAGTTTTAGTAATACGCAGCAGCAGTGGCAGGTGGCTCCGCAAATTCAGTGGTCAATACTGAGCTACCCGTCACTCATAGCGCAGCGCGATGCACAGCAACTTTTAACTCAAGCGGCTTATAGCGATTATCAACAAGTGATACTCCAAGCGCTGAGCGAAAGTGAACTTTCTTTGCAATTGTTGGTCAACCAAGCTCAGCAAAAGAGCTTTGCTGAGCAGCGTTATCAGTTTGCTAATAATGCATTTTTACAAGCGCAAGCAATGTACGAAGAAGGGCAAATTCCTTACTTAGAGTTGTTAGATGCGCGTCGGGATGTTCTAATAGCTCAAGAAAATGCTGTTGATTCAACGATTTCATCACTGCTCGCTAAAGTAAATGCTTACCAATCATTTAACGGGCGATGGAGTTATGCGTTAAATAATACTAACCAGTAGAGTTTTTTGATGTCTGATACTGATATTTCACCGCAATATACGCTACCGCAGACTATGCGAGCAATTGTATTGCCTGAGCCTAATGAAAAAATTTGTTTAGTCGATGTTGAGTACGCTGTTCCTGAGTGTGCAGACAACGAGCTGCTTATTAAAGTTGAATATGTTGGCTTAAACCCAGTTGATGGCTTGTTTGCTAAATCGGGTTTTTGTAAGTGGCAATATCCACATATTTTAGGGCTTGATGCCGTTGGCGTAGTGGTAAAGGCTGGTAAAGGTGTTTTTCCGGGTGTTGGCACGCGTGTAATGTGGCATGCCAGTATTGGCGATCAAGGGGCGTTGAGTGAATATACTAAAGTAGCTAACTATGCTGTATCGGTTGTTCCTGCTGAGCTTGCAGGCGATATGGCGGCTACTTTACCTTGTGCCGGTATGGCTGCACTTATAAGCCTAGATAAAATTAATATTACCGAGGGCGATACCGTATTAATTGACGGTGGCGCAGGGGCTGTAGGGCAGTTTGCCATTCAGTTTGCAAAGCAGCGCGGTGCCGACGTATTTACCACAGCAGCTAAGCGTAATCATAAATTGGTGAAACAATTAGGCGCCGATGTGGTATTTGCTTACCAGGATAAAGACTTATGCGAAAAAATTCGCCGAGAGCTTGGCCCACAAGGCTTTGATGCGGTAATAGACACCGTTGGTGGCGCCTCTACAATACGCAATATAGAACTAATGCGTTTTTGTGGGCGAATTGCTTGTTTAAACCCATTGCCACATTTTGAACAAGAGCTAATGTATCGTCGAGCACCCAATATTGGTGTTGTATCCTTAGGAGGTGCTTGGTTGGCAAATAGTTTATGTGCCCAGCAACGTTTAAGTTTTATGGGTAACTTATTAATAGAAGGTGCTTTGAGTGGTGACATTAAAACACCCAAAATTACAGCTGTCGACTTTAACGCACAAGCAGTATCAGCAGCACTGCATAAACAATTAGACGGCGGTTTTACCGGCAAACAAGTGGTTAAAATAAGCACTTAGTTAATTTTATA
Organism: Pseudoalteromonas sp. SR45-4; assembly: GCF_014163535.1. Lineage (NCBI taxonomy): Bacteria > Pseudomonadati > Pseudomonadota > Gammaproteobacteria > Alteromonadales > Pseudoalteromonadaceae > Pseudoalteromonas > Pseudoalteromonas sp. SR45-4. The sequence goes on along the minus strand of NZ_JACJDO010000020.1, from coordinate 168 downwards.
ATTGAGCGGATACTAATTAACGCAGCATATAATTATGCTGCGTTTTTTTGTTTGCCCAGCGAAGCTGGCAAACCCGATAGGCTGAAAGATGCCTTATCACCCTGACTAAGGGGAAGATAATCTGAATGGCAAGGGCGTCACTGGCCAACGGTGGGGTCTGAAGGAAGC